>JAFYOK010000025.1 GCA_017560175.1 Clostridia bacterium
CTCGACCTGACCACCCTGCCTGCCGACCGTTTGAGCAAACAGATCGGCTCGGTTTATGGCAGCATCCGCAGTCTGTGCGGATGTGATCCCTGGCTTGTACGGCCGCCCTATGGTTTTGCCGATGACGATGTCTGTCAAAACTGCCCCTACCCTCTCATCTGCTGGTCTGTCGACACCCTCGATTGGGCATGGCTGAATGCACAGAGGATCACCGATCACATCCTCACCCACGCTGCCGACGGAGACATCATCCTCATGCATGACATCTACCAAACCACAGCCGAAGCGGTCGAACTGGTCGTTCCCCAGCTGCAAGCCCGTGGATTTGAACTGGTTACCGTTGCTGAGCTCTTCCACATTAAAGGCATCACTCCTCAATCGGGACACATTTATTACCACGCCAGACAGGGTCAATGATCCTGCTTTGTCACATACACCAAGGAGGGATATTTTGCTTCACCCCAACATCCACCCCTATACCGATGACTACGCCGAATATTTAAAAGACGAATCCCGTACCGTCGGTCAATGCACCTACGTCGCCTTTCCTCGCACCCACGAGGAGGCCCGGGAAATCATGAAGGCTGCCTATACCGAAGGTCTGCCCATCACCATTCAGGGCGGCCGTACCGGCCTTGCTGCCGGCGCTGTCCCTCAGGACGGCCTGATCCTCAACACATCCAAAATGGACCGTCTGCTGGGTATGCGCCGCGACAGCAATGGTTTCTATTGCCTGCGCCTGCAGCCCGGCGTCATCCTCTCCCGTCTGCGTAAAGACATTGAATCCAAGCGCCTCAACACCTCCGGCTGGGATGAAGATTCTCTGGCTGTTTATGCCGATTTCACCCGTGATCGCGAGCAGTTCTTCACCCCCGACCCCACTGAAACCTCCGCCCTCATCGGCGGCATGACCGCCTGTAATGCCTCGGGCGCACGCAGCTATAAATACGGCCCTGTACGCGGCCATATTGCTTCCATGAAGGTCATCCTGCCCACCGGTCACAGTCTCTCTCTGACCCGCGGCACCACCTTTGCCAAAGGCCGCCATCTGGAGCTGACCTGTGAGGACGGCCATGTACTTCCCCTCGATCTGCCTACCTTCCAAATGCCCGACACCAAAAACGCATCGGGCTACTACATCCACGATGATATGGATGCCATCGATCTCTTCATCGGCTCGGATGGTACGCTGGGCCTTATGACCGAGTTGGAGATCATCCTTCGCCCCCTGCCTGCCGTCATCTGGGGTACAACCTGCTTCTTTACCGACGAAGCACAGGCCGTCGCCTTTGTTGAAGCCATCCGTCCCATTTTGGGCGATGCCGCTGCATCCTTTGAATATTTCGACCCCAATGCCCTGCAGATCCTCCGCAGCCAGCGCCGGGGCAATCCGGCCTTCAGTTCCCTGCCGCCCATCGATCCGACTTTCGGCTGCGCCGTTTATGTGGAACTCCACTGCGAAAGCGAACAGGAAGCCTATGACCGCCTGATGGTCGTAGGTGATATCATGGCTGCATGCGGCGGCGACCCCAACCATACATGGGTAGCCCGCAGCTCTGCAGATAAGGACAAGCTGCAGTTCTTCCGCCATGCTGTTCCCGAAAGTGTCAACATGCTCATCGACCAGCGCAAGAAGATCGATCCCATCATCACCAAGCTGGGCAGCGATATGTCTGTCCCCGATCAATATCTCTCTGCCGTGACCGAAATGTACCGCCGCGATCTGGCTGCCGAAGGCCTGGAATACGCCACCTGGGGCCACATCGGCGATAACCACCTCCACGTCAATGTTCTCCCCCGCAATGGTGAAGACTATCGTCGCGGTAAGGCCATGTTTGCCCGTTGGGCCGAAGTCATCACCTGTATGGGTGGTGCCGTTTCGGCTGAACATGGCGTCGGCAAGCTGAAAGCACCTTTCCTGACCATCATGTATGGCGAACAGCATATCGACGAAATGCGCGCCCTCAAGCAGGCTGTCGACCCCAAGGGTCTTTACGGCATCGGCAACATGTTCAGCGCTGTCCCGAAAGGAGGAAACTTCTGATGAAGATCGCCGTCTGTATCAAACAGGTTCCGTCCACCAATGAAGTTCGACTGGATCCTGTGACCAATACCATCATCCGCGACGGCCGCCAGTCGGTCACCAATCCTTTCGATACATATGCCATCGAGGAAGCTGTCCGAATCAAGGAAAAACTAGGCGGCGAGGTCACTGTTCTCAGCATGGGTATCCCTGCTGCCGAATCTATGCTTCGTGATGCCTGCAGCCGCGGTGCCGACCGTGGTGTACTGCTCTCCGATCGTGCTTTTGCCGGCGCCGATACCCTGGCCACCTCCTATGCCCTCTCTTTATGGTGCAAGGATGCCGGTCTTGACCTCATTCTCTGCGGCAAGATGGCCGTCGATGGTGACACAGCGCAGATCGGCCCCGAACTGGCCGAACACTTGGGCATTCCCCACATCACCGATGTCTGTGAGATCCTGCACATCGATGAAACTGCGGTCACCGTTAAGAAAGTCACATCCACCGGCTTCTCCCATGTGAAGACGCCACTGCCTGCTCTGCTGACCGTCGTAAAGGATATCAACCTGCCTCGTATGGCTTCGATTCCCGGCGTCCGTGCAGGACAGACTGCCGACATCCGCATCTATACAGCATTCGATCTCGGTGCCGACCTCGACCGCTGCGGTCTTGCAGGTTCGCCTACGCAGGTCATGCGCACCTTTGTCCCCACCAGAGATACCAACGCCATCGAGATCGATGGCACACCGCAGGACAAGGCAGATGCCATCCTGACTCTTTTCCGGGAGGTAAAGTGATATGGCAGCTTATATTACCAATGATCTGAATAAATGTGTCGGCTGCGGTCTCTGCATCGGCA
>JAFYOK010000261.1 GCA_017560175.1 Clostridia bacterium
ATGCATAAAGCAGAATTCCCAGCAGGGCCGAGAGTGCGATCATACCGATGGGGGAGAGTTTCTTTTTGCGAAGTTTGGACCAGAGCAGTCCTGCACCGGCGATAAGCAATGTGATGACCAGTGCACGGACATCAAATGTGTGACCGCCGATAGGCAGACAGTTGCGCAGGACCATATAAATACCGGTGGCCAGAACGATGCCGATGACACAGGGCTTGAGACCACGCAGGATGGCCTGTACATAGGGATTCTTGATGGCCGCCTGCAGGAGTGCTGTGACCAGCAGGATGATGAGGAAAGAAGGCAGAACAACGGCGGTTGTTGCCAAAAGTGCGCCGGGCAGACCGGCCCGGTTGCTGCCGACATAGGTGGCCAGGTTGACCATGATGGGGCCGGGGGTACTCTCGCTGACGGCGATCATATAGGTGAGTGCCTCATCGGTCAACCATCCGTAGGAAAGGACAACATCACGAATGAGGGGGATGGCGCCATAGGCACCGCCGAAGGCAAAACAGCCAACTTTTAAAAATCCGAGAAAGAGATCAAGCAGGATCATTTTTTCTGTTCTCCTTTCGCTTTGGAATTTTTCTGAACCAGAAAGATCGAGAGGCTGACAGCTGCAGCTACCAGCATCAGGCTGATGGAAGAGAAGTTCCATGCAAAGATGTTGATGAGCAACATAACAGCGGCAGAGCATGCCATGATGGTACGGGGGAGGACCTTCTTGTGCATCTTGCGGATCATGGTGATGGCAGCATCGAGAATGAGCAGACCGACGGCGATCTTGATGCCTTTGAAAGCATGGGCAATGACGGCGATTTCAAGGAAGTTATCCAGGAACATGGAGATCAGATAAATGATGGAGAAGGAAGGGACGATCATGCCCAGGGTGGCGACCAGTGCGCCGATCAATCCGGCCTGACGATAGCCGGTAAAAGTGGCACAGTTGATGGCGATGGGACCGGGGGTAGACTCGGCAATGACGGTGATGTTCATCATTTCATCGTGGGTAATCCATTTTTTCTTTTCTACGCAGTGGTCTTCGATCATGGCAATCATGGCATAACCGCCGCCGAAGGTGAAAAGGCCGATCTTCATAAAGGTCAGCAGCAGATCGGCTAAGATGTTTTTGGGTTTCATTTTATTTTCCTCCTGTGGAATATTTGCGGCAGCGGCAGCTGTGTGTGGGATAGGGCTCTTCGGAAGAAGTTTCTTCCAGATCAGCCAATAGGTTCAAGCTTTCTGCCAGTCTTCGTAAGGCTTGACGGTCGACTTTGTAATGGGTGAAATGTCCACGTTTTTCGCCGTACAGGAATCCGGCCTCGCGGAGAATCTTGAGATGCTGTGAAACCGCCGATTCTGTGATGTTCAGCTTACGCGACAGGCTGCGGACGCAGTATTCATGGGAAAGCAGCAGCTGCAGGATCTGTAAGCGATTGTCATCGGCCAAAGCCTTGAATTGGATGCTTTTCATCATTGACCTCCTTCTAAATAATTCAGTAATTGCTTAATTCAAAGATAGCACAAATATCAATTAAGTCAATACTGAATTAAAATAGTGCAAGTTGCATCTTTAGCCCAAATAGGCTATCTTAGAATAAAGGGGTGAAAACCATGGAACTTTTACACGGCGTCGATCTGGAACAGATCGACAGGTTTAAAGAACGTATACAGAAAGAAACTTTTATGAAGCGCATCTATACGCAGCAGGAGCGCTCGTACATAGAAAAGAATCCCCACCCGATACGTACGGCAGCCGGGATGTGGGCAAGTAAGGAAGCTGTATCCAAAGCCTTTGGACGTGGACTGTTTGGTATGCTGCCTGTAGAAATCGAAATCATACATCTGCCTTCGGGGCAGCCTGCAGTTGTTCTGCACGGCAATGCTGCCGAGACCTATGGGGAATATAAGATCAGCCTGTCCATCAGCCATTCGGGAGATATGGTGTTGGCTTCCTGTATAGCATATAAGGAATAGAGCGCATAATCGGCAGGACATTGGCATAACCATTTTTCATGGAGGAAATTGTTATGCTGAAAAGAATCTGTATACTGATGTTTCTTCTCTGCGGTCTGAGCGGCTGCGGAGATGGGGAAGTTGATCCCAAGGCAGTCGCGCAATATTATGCCGGATTGGAGAATGTCACGATCGAGGCCGATATTACGGTCAACAGCGGTGTTCTTGCCGAGTATGGTGTGCTGTTTACGCGGACAGCAGAAAGAGATCGCGTCGAGATCTTGCGGCCCGAAACGCTTGCCGGGATCAGCGCTGTCATTTTATCCGACAAGGCTGCTGTAGAATACGAGGGTATGGCGTTGGAAACCTTTTTGCCGGGAATCAGCGGTTTTGTGCCGGCCGATGCGGTGACAGGAATTCTGGATGATCTTGCGCAGGGAGTTCCCGAATATTATGGGGAAGAAGAACTGGAAGGATATCCGACGCTGGTGTTGAGTTATATTCGTGAGCCAGAGGAGGGTACGGCACGGAAATTGATCTGGGTCGAGCGAGAAAGCTGGCGTCCGCTGCGTGCAGAATTTTATCTCAATGAGCAGATGATTATGGAAGTGGGCATCAAAAACTTTGTGACCTGATCGATGCCGATTGAAAAATACTTGCCGAATGTGATATACTGAAAAAGAACTCCAAAAAGAAAAACAGCATAGTCTGTAGTGGAATCTGTCCGCAAAAATCTATTCTGCAGGTTTTCATTTTTCACCTTAGATAGGTGGAAGAATGATTAAAAACCACATAACCGTGGAAAAATAATTTTGCGGACTTGTCCGACGATTTTCCTGCGGAGCGTGATCTATTTTGGAGTATAACCGTAATACCGTACGGCGCGGTGAGATCTATTATGCCGATCTCAGCCCTGTCGTGGGCAGCGAACAGGGAGGCATGCGTCCTGTACTTATCGTTCAGAATGACGTAGGCAATCGATACAGCCCTACCGTTATTGCCGCTGCCATCACATCCCAACAGAATAAGGCCAAGTTGCCCACCCATATCGAAATTTCCGCCAAGGCGGTGGGGCTCAGCCGCAACTCGGTCATTCTGCTGGAACAGATCCGGACGCTGGATAAGCGTCGGTTAAAAGAGAAAATGGGGACTCTGGACAGCCGGCTCATGCAGCGTGTGGACAATGCCATCGCTGTCAGCTTTGGTTTGTCGGCCGGAGTCACAATGGAGGGATAGAGATTGAAGAGATCTACATGGAGCGGCCGTGTATTGTCGCTGGTTGTTGCCGGTCTGACGGTCACAGGCCTTGCAGCAGCTGCTGCCAACTATGGTTCTAAAGAAGATCCGCTGGTCACTGCGAGCTACATAGAGGATGTGGTCCGCCCGGAGATCAGCGAGCAGATCGAAGAAGCACTGGACAAAAAAGAACAGGAGATCCTGAAAAAAGTAGGTACTGCATCTAATGGAAGCACAACCTACAGCGATGCGCTGATCGAAGAGATCGCTGCAAAGGCAGCGGCAAAGGTGTCTTCCGGCAGCGCTGAAAGCTGGAGCGTTGTCAAAGTGCCTTCGGGCAAAACATTGACCGGCAAGGTCGGATGCCAGGTCATGCTGCGTATCGGCAATGCATCCTGTGTATCTTCGGGCAGTACCGGATTGATCGATATGAGCGACGGTACAGTTCTTGGCCCCGGCGGTGCACTGAAGATCAATCATCTGTATATGGTCACCATTGATGGCCGTGGAGTCAAAGCATCGGGTGATGCCACATTGCTGGTCAAGGGAAGTTACTCTATCAATTAAACAGACAAAATCAGAGCAGCATCAGGGTTCGGATGCTGCTTTTTTTATGTTCTGAATCCATAAAACTTTGCATAGATTTATTGTAGGAATATGGAATGAAAAGAGGGAAGTGCATGGAGTATCCCATTTTTCTGGAAGATACCGAAGTAGGCCGAATCCGAGGGCAAAGGCAGGGAACATATATAGAATGGCTGGCCGGCTGTCCCTTTGAAGAGGGGTGGATCTATCGCCTTTATCTGCAGGAAACGGAAAACAGTGAGGGGATCTGCCTTGGCGTTATGATGCCGGAAGGCGATCGGTTTGTTCTCAAAAAGAGGATCCATAAGGGAAAGGCAGAGAGCAATGACTTGTGCGGCATCATCCTTCGCAGCCGACCGGGCGAAGAAGCGCCGAAACTTCAGCCAAAGACCTCTGTACCACCAAATCTTGATGGTCTGCCGTTTGGCATATCTGCATTGGAATCCATAGAGTCATGCGGAGGATTTGTGGACACTGTTTTTGCGGCATCCGGTGGAAAGAAGGTTCAGAGAGAAGGAATCACCTATTACCTTGCGCCGGGAAAACCAGGAGAGACTTTGGGCCCGACGGCTTTTTTCTGTCTGCTGACATGGATTCCATGGGAGGATAGCGGATGGTGGGTGCTTTGTGTCGGAGCGGATGGCCAACCGTTTGCGCTTCGGAAATAGACCTTTTCCGCATAGCATTTGAAATATACTGAAGGCGGAAGGAGGTGGCGCATGCCCATTGTTTATGTTGACCTGCTTTTTCTGATCAACGCTATGATCGATAGCCTTCTGCTGAATCTGACAGCCATGCTGAGAGGGTATTATGTTCCGCCTTGGCGCAAGGTCCTGAGCAGTACGATCGGCGGTCTGCTGGGGGTCATGGCCTATTTTCTGTCTTTTCATTTGCCGGATGGATTGCTGGCAGCCTGTACCTGTGGATTCCTCGTTCTGACAGCATGGGGATGGAAAGGAAAAGTTGCTTTCCTGAAGGATCTGCGTCTGCTTTGGGGATCATCCATGGTGCTGTCAGGCGCAGTATGTCTATTGGGCCAGTGGTGCGGAGCAGGAATATCCGGCGGCGGAGCGATATATTTTGATATTTCGCCGGGCGTACTTTTGGGCGGCGCCGGACTAACCTATGGGATGATCTCCTGCATTTGCCGCCCGGGACGATTTTCTGAATCAACGGCGTGTCGGGAAATCACCTGCCGTGTCGGAAGCCGGGAAGTAACTTTTCGAGCCATGGTCGATACAGGCAATTTGCTTTGTGACGGCAAAGGAAGAAAGGTCATTCTGCTTTCATGGTCGCTGGCGGCCGAACTGATGGGAGATAAGACTTTACCTGTTGAAGCCGATGCGCTCTATCTGGCCCTGAGCGAAACCTGTCATCCGGGATTGCTGCCTTACCGTACAGCCGGAGGGGAAGGATTGCTGGTTACTATACAATCCGATCATCTGATGGTGGATGGTGTGGCGAGGCAGGAGGATTACATATTGGGTTTTTCAGCCCGGGAGCTGGATTGTGCCTGGGGCTGCCGTGGATTGATCGGATGCTGAGAATGGAGGAAAGATGAAATATTTAAAAGAATTACTGTTTTGGCTGCGGAAGCGACTGCGACTGAGCGGCCTGCAGGTCAAAGGAGAGATCCACTATGTGGGCGGTGCTGAAAGTCTGCCGCCACCACTGACGCCCGAACAGGAGATCTATTACATTGAACGGTATACCGGGCAGGAAGCTGATATTCGTCGAATACTCATCGAGCATAACCTGCGTCTTGTGGTTTATATTGCCCGTAAGTTTGAAAATACAGGGATTGGGCTGGAAGATCTGATCTCTATCGGAACCATTGGTCTGATCAAAGGGGTAAACACCTTTCGGGCCGACAAAAATACCAAGCTCGCCACCTATGCATCCCGCTGTATTGAAAATGAAATATTGATGTATCTCCGCAAAAGCAGCAATCAGCGCACCGAAGTCTCCATTGATGAGCCGCTCAATACCGATTGGGATGGCAATGAACTTCTGCTCTCGGATGTCCTGGGGACAGAGCCCGACCATGTCATGCGGCAGATCGAAGAGGATGTGGACCGCAAACTGATCCTGGAAGCTGTGGATCAGCTGCCCGAACGGGAAAAAGAGATCATTTCCATGCGGTTTGGCCTGATGGGACAGGAGGAGATGACTCAGAAAGATGTTGCCGATCGTCTGGGTATTTCGCAGTCTTATATCTCACGTTTGGAAAAGCGAACCATTGCCCGTCTGCGAAAAGATATGCTGCGTCGTATGTGAGGTGATTAAAACCATTCTTTTCCGTCCATACTTCCTATAGAAGTTATGGCAGAAAGGAATGATGATTTGCAGCTGAAAGTTGAGATCTGCGGTATCAATACATCAGAATTGACGACGCTCAAAAATGAACAGACCATGGAGCTTCTGGCGTTGAGCCAACAGGGGAACAAGACGGCCAGGGATAAACTGATTGCAGGCAATCTGCGGCTTGTGCTATCGGTGGTTCAGCGGTTTTCCGGACGTGGTGAGCCGATGGATGATCTGTTTCAGGTGGGATGCATCGGCCTCATCAAAGGCATCGACAATTTCGATCTGACCCAGGGGGTGCGTTTCAGCACCTATGCGGTCCCGATGATCATTGGTGAGATCCGTCGCTATCTGCGGGACAACAGTGCGATTCGCGTCAGCCGCTCCATGCGGGACAGCGCCTATCGGGCATTGAATATCAAGGAGCGGCTGCAGAATGAATTGCAGAGAGAGCCTTCTATAGAAGAAATCACCAAAGAAATGGGCGTCAGAAGGGAAGAGGTGGTCTTTGCTCTGGATGCCATTGCTGACCCGATTTCTCTGTATGAACCGGTTTTTCAGGATGGCAGCGAGACCATCTGTGTAATGGATCAGGTTCGGGATCCCAGCAATACCGATGACAGCTGGCTTGACCAGATCCTGATGAAGCAGGCCATTGAAGAGCTGAGCCCCCGGGAAAAGAAGATCCTGGCGCTGCGGTTTTACGATGGAAAAACCCAGATGGATGTGGCAAAAGAAATCGGGATCTCCCAGGCCCAGGTCTCCCGACTGGAGAAGGGGGTTATCAGCAAAATCAAAAAGAATCTTTAATTTTATTGCTATCATTTTTATTTTTCGGCGTCCCAAGGGGCGCTTTCTTTTTTGTGTATTTTTTCGGCATGCCTGCCCTTTGCCAATCGAGCGAATCTGTGTTATAATATCTAAAATCTAAAATTGGGTTTTTCTGCGCCTTTTGCCGGAAAGATCTTATGATAGGAGTTTTACACTTGAAAAATTTATTTGCATCCTGTGGTGTTTTTTATAAAGAAAACGAGCCGCTTTCGGCACATACTTCCTTCCGTATCGGTGGACCTGCCCGTTGGCTGGCCGAGCCTGAAAATGCCGAACAGCTGATCTGTCTGCTGTCTGCGCTTCGTGAAAAAGACATTCGTTATTTTATCAAAGGCAACGGTTCCAACCTGTTGGCTGCCGATGAAGGCTTTGATGGTGTTGTGATTGAACTGGGCAATCGCTTTGCCGAAGTTCGTGTAGAGGGCAGCTGCATTTATGCTGAAGCGGGCGCACTTCTTTCCCGCATTGCCAATGCTGCGCTGGATCATGGCCTGACCGGATTGGAGTTTGCGCATGGTATCCCCGGCAGTCTTGGCGGTGCTGTTTTTATGAATGCCGGTGCTTACGGCGGTGAAATGAAAGATGTTGTCTGCCGTGTTACATATCTGGATAGTGACCTGAAGGTTTGCACGATGACCGGTGCAGAAGCAGAGTTTATCTATCGCGGCAGCATTTTTAAACAGCATCGTGATTGGGTCATTCTGTCGGCGGAGATGGAACTGCATCCGGGCGATGCAGAGCAGATCCGCGAACTGATGCGTGACCTGGCCGGTCGCCGCCGCGATAAGCAGCCTCTGGAATATCCCAGCGCAGGCAGCACCTTTAAGCGTCCCGAAGGCTATTTTGCCGCTAAGCTGATTGAAGACTGCGGCCTCAAAGGACTGCAGGTAGGCGGTGCACAGGTTTCCGAAAAGCATTCCGGCTTTGTTATCAATAAAGGCGGCGCGACCTGCAGCGATGTGCTTGCGTTATGTAGCAAGGTCTATGATACCGTTATGGAACGTTTTGGTGTTCCCCTGGAGCGAGAGATCGAGCTTTTGGGTATGCAGGAAGAAAAGTAGACGACCATAGAAGATAGAAAGTGTAACGAGGATAAAGATGGATTGTTTGATCGTTTCGGGTATGAGCGGCGCCGGCAAGAGCCTGACCGCCAATGTTTTGGAAGATATCGGCTATTACTGTGTCGATAATATGCCGGTGCGTCTGATCCCCGGCTTTGTGGAGCTGTTTATGGACAGCTCGGCAAAATATAAGCGCGTTGCGCTGATCGTCGACGTGCGCAGCGAAGACGATTTTCAGCGTCTTTTTCCCATTCTGGATAAACTGCGCCTGATCGGTGTTCGTTGCAATATTCTGTATCTCGATTGCAGCAACGAAAAACTGGTCAACCGTTATAAGGAGACTCGTCGCAGACATCCGCTGGATACATTCGGAAAAGGCATTGTCGAAGCGTTGACAGAAGAGCGTCGAGTGCTGGAAGTTGTTAAAGAGCGTGCCGACTATCTCATTGATACAACGGTTCTCTCGTCGGCCGGTCTGCGCACTCATCTGATCAATCTTTTCAGTGAAGATGGCGGCAAGAAGATGATGGTCATCAGTATCAATACCTTCGGTTTCAAGCATGGCATTCCGCATGAATCGGATATGGTATTTGATGTCCGCTTCCTTCAGAATCCTTACTATATTCCTGAACTTCGTCCCAAGACAGGTAAGGATCCGGAGGTCTATGATTATGTTTTCAAAACTCCGGCAGCCAATATTTTTGCCGGAAAGCTGCATGATATGCTGGAGTTTCTCATACCTTTATATATCCGCGAGGGCCGTACATCCCTTGTTGTCTCCGTGGGCTGTACAGGCGGCCATCATCGCTCGGTGGCTATTGCCGAGAAGCTCTATGCCGATCTGATGGCAAAGGGCCATAATGTTATCATTCGCCACAGAGACCTGGATAAGAGCTGATCTTAAAGGACGGAGTATTTCATGGAACTCTATAAAGATATTGGGTTCTCGAAGGAAGATGCACTGGGCGCAGCCCGTGCAGCAGGGCGAAAGGTAGTCGCCATTGGCGGCGGCACCGGTCTCTCGGCGCTTCTTTTGGGACTGAAAGAATATACCGACAACATCACGGCAGTAGTCACAGTTACCGATGATGGCGGCGGAAGCGGCATGATCCGGCAGGAGTTTGGTATTCTGCCGCCCGGTGATATCCGCAACTGTCTGCTGGCATTGGCCAACACCAGCTCGATGATGCATGATGTTCTCAGCTATCGTTTTACCGAAGGCAGCTTCAAGGGCCAGAACTTTGGCAATCTGTTTCTGCTTACGCTCAACCAGATCTGTGGTTCTTTTGACCGTGCGGTTGCCAGCATGAATGAGATTCTGGCTGTTACAGGCCGTGTTCTGCCTGTAACCAATACCAACATCAACCTTCGTGCACGTTTTGAGGATGGCAGTATCGTTACAGGTGAAACAGCCATTACGGCAAAGAAAAAAGATACCCATCTGAATATTTCCCAGATTGATATCATCCCCGGGGCTGCCGTTGCATTGGACAGCGTCATTGAAGCCATCGAGGAAGCCGATCTGGTCATCCTTGGCCCCGGCAGCCTGTATACCAGCGTTATTCCCAATCTGCTGGTGGGCAATGTTGCAAGCGCCATTCAGCGCTCGGGGGCATTCAAGGTCTATGTACAGAATATTATGACCCAGGATGGCGAGACCGAAAACTTTACGGCATCCCGTCATATTCTGGAGATCAATCGTTATGGACGCGGCCCTCTGGTCGATGTCTGTCTTTATAATACGGCCGGTATCGGCCGCAATCTGCTCAGTAACTATGAGCGGGAAAACAGTATTCCGGTCGAGATCGACCGTGAAGTCATCGAACAGATGGGAGTTCGTCTGTTCGGTGCAGAGGTTTTGGCCCGTGACAGTATGCTGGTTCGACATGACCCCCTGCGTCTGGCCTATAACATTATGCTGATGGCCAATATCATGGTGCCGCGCAAGGGACTTTTGCAGCGTTATGATGAAATGCTGCTTGGACGGGAGTAAACCGCTATGTCTTTTACAGAAGAAATTAAAAATGAATTGACCAGGACACAGACCATGGCCGATTGCTGTGCAGCAGCAGAATGTCTGGGTATGCTGCTTTATTGCAACCGCTTTGCCCCCGATAAAGTCCGCATGATCACAGCATCGGTCGATGTTCGCCGTCGTGCCCGCAATCTGTTCTGGGAGTGTTTTGGTGCCGAACTTTATGAAGAAGGGGACAAGGAGGATACATTGGTCATCGATGACCCTGAGATCATCCGTTCTATTTTTGATTGGTATGGATACCAGTTTAAAAATGCAGCCCTTTCACTCAATCGTGCAGTTGTAGAGGAGGAGTGCTGTAAGGCAGCATTCCTGCGCGGATGTTTCCTGATGGGTGGGTATGTGACGGCCGGAAAGAGCGGCTACCATCTGGAACTGGTCACTCCACACTATAATGTATCCAATCAGGTATCGGCGCTGCTTTATGAAATGGATATGGAGCCGGGTGCCGTTACACGCCGCAGCAATTATGTCCTTTATTATAAAAACAGCGAGCGTATCGAGACCTTCCTTTCGGCCATCGGAGCCACCGGCGCAGCCATGGATCTCATGCTGCAGAAGGTAGAGAAGGCACTGGTCAATAAGATCAACCGCAAGGTCAACTGCGAAAATGCCAACTTTGATAAGACCCTCGATGCTGCCAATCGTCAGTTGGATGCTATCCGTCATCTGGAGACCACAGGCCTGCTGGCCGAACTTTCGACCGATCTGCAGCTGACGGCACAGCTGAGAAAAAATAATCCTATGGCGCCTCTGAGTGAACTTGCGGCCATGTTTGATCCGCCCATTTCCAAGCCGGGAGTCAGCAGCCGTCTCAAGCGCCTTGTTAAAATTGCGGAGGGAAGCAAATAATGCCCGATTTTGTCCACCTACATGTACATACCGAATACAGTCTGCTGGACGGCGCCTGCCGGATCGACCGCCTGGTCAAGCGTGCAGCCGAACTGGGACAGAAGGCTGTAGCCATCACAGACCATGGCGTTATGTACGGCGTTATGGATTTCTATCGTGCGGCTAAAAAAGCAGGGGTCAAGCCGGTCATCGGCTGTGAAGTCTATGTGGCTTCGGGCAGCCGCTTTGATACCGGTTATCCCGGCTATCGCAGCGAAGATTATCATCTGGTGCTGCTCTGCAAAAATCAGATCGGTTATCAGAATCTGATTTATCTCGATTCTTTCGCCTTCACCGAAGGTTTTTATCGTCATCCCCGTGTTGACTGGGAACTGCTCCGTGAGCATAGTGAGGGTCTGATCTGTCTGTCGGCCTGTCTGGCCGGTGAGGTGCAGCGCCTTTTGATGAACGGCGATTATGAAGGGGCCAAGGCTTGCGCATTGCGTTATGAAGGCCTCTTTGGCAAAGGAAATTATTATCTTGAATTGCAGGATCATGGCCTTGAGGAGCAGAAAGAGGTCAATCGACATCTGATGCGCCTGTCGGCTGAGACAGGTATTCCGCTTGTAGCTACCAACGATGCTCACTACATCGAACGCAAGGATGCCGAGATCCATGATGTCCTGCTTTGCATCCAGACCGGTAAGAAGCTGGAAGACGAAGACCGCATGAAGTTCAGCGGCAGCGAGTTTTATATCAAATCGGGGGAGGAGATGGCCGAGCTGTTTCCCTATGCACCCGATGCACTGGCCAATACAGTGGATATTGCCGATCGCTGCAATCTGGAGTTTACTTTTGGTGAATACCATCTGCCCCAGTTCCCGCTGGAGCCGGGACAGACGGCAGAAGGTGTTTTCCGTGAAAAATGCCTGGCAGGTTATGCCCAGCGTTACCCCGACGATCCCGAAGGTTATGCCGATCGTCTGGAGTTTGAAATGAATATGATCCGACAGATGGGATTTGTCGATTATTTTCTCATTGTCGGTGACTTTATTGGCTATGCCAAGAGCAAGGGTATCCCGGTCGGTCCGGGCCGTGGTTCGGCGGCCGGCAGTATGGTTGCCTATTGCCTGCATATTACCGATGTAGATCCTATGCAGTATTCGCTCTACTTTGAGCGATTCCTTAACCCCGAACGCGTTACCATGCCCGATATCGATATCGACTTCTGCTATATGCGCAGACAGGAAGTTATCGACTATGTTATCGAAAAGTACGGCAAAGACTGCGTTGCACAGATCATTACCTTTGGCACCATGGCGGCTCGTGCGGCTGTTCGTGATGTCGGCCGTGTTATGGGCATGCCCTATGCCGAGGTTGACTTTGTTGCAAAACTGATTCCTCAGGAACTCAAGATGACCCTCAATAAGGCATTGGAAAGTTCCAATGAACTCAAACAATATTATGACGATGATCCTCGGGTCAAACACTTGATTGACACCGCTCGCGAACTGGAAGGTATGCCTCGCAATGCCTCCACCCATGCCGCAGGTGTTATCATTGCGGCCGCTCCGGTATATCAGTACGTACCTCTGGCCAAGAATGATATGGGTGTTGTTACCCAGTTCACCATGACCACCCTGGAGGAGCTTGGACTTCTCAAGATGGACTTCCTTGGCCTTCGCAATCTGACTATTCTGGACGATGCCATGAAACTGGTCAACCGTGACGGAATTAAAGTGGATCTGCAGAAGATCCCCTATGATGATCCGGCCGTTTTTGATATGATTGCCCACGGTGATACCGTTGGTGTTTTTCAGCTGGAAAGCTCGGGCATGACCAATCTGGCTGTCAGCATGAAGGCGCAATCGGTTGAAGACATTACAGCGTTGATCGCACTCTTTCGTCCGGGCCCCATGGCCTCCATTCCCATGTTCCTGCACCGTCGCGCCCATCCCGAGTCGATCACCTACGATCATCCTTTGCTGGAGCAGATCCTGTCGGTCACTTACGGATGCATCGTTTATCAGGAGCAGGTCATGGCCATCTTCCGTGTATTGGCCGGATATTCGCTGGGTCGAGCTGACGTCGTCCGCCGCGCCATGTCCAAAAAGAAGATGGATGTCCTGCTCAGTGAACGTGAGATTTTTGTCCGTGGCAGCGAAGCTGAGGGTATTGTTGGCTGTATCAGCAATGGCGTTTCTGAAGAAGTTGCAAATAAGATCTTCGACGAGATGATCGATTTTGCCAATTATGCCTTCAATAAGGCCCATGCGCTGGCCTATGCGGTTCTGTCTTATCAGACAGCCTATATGAAGCATCATTATCCCAAAGAATATATGGCAGCGCTGCTGACCTCAGTTCTGGGGCAGGGCACCAAGGTGGCCGATTATATCGCCCATTGCCGAGACATCGGCATCAAGGTGCTGCCGCCCGATATCAACATTTCCAATGCCGACTTTACAGTCAGCGAAGAAGGTCTGCGTTACGGTCTTGCCGGTGTCAAGAATGTCGGTCACGGCTTTGTGGACAAGCTGGTTCGGGAGAGAGAAAAGAACGGCCCCTTTAAGGGACTGGAAGATTTCTGTCGCAGAATGTGTGGAGAAGAACTCAACAAGCGTGCATTGGAAAATCTCATCCGATGCGGTGCTTTCGACCGCTTTGGTTTCAAGCGTGCTTATCTGATTCAGAATCATGCCCGTGTACTGGATTCGGCATCGGATGATCGCCGCAGCAATCTGGTCGGACAGATCGATCTGTTCGGTATGACCGAAGAGGAGCCCTCCAGTTTTGATACCGAGAAGGGGCCCAACGAGCGCGTGCGTGAGTTTTCCAAGAAAGATCTGCTTTCCATGGAAAAGGACACCACCGGACTTTACCTGTCGGGTCATCCCATGGACGAGCTTGCCCCCCTGGCCAGAGAGGTCGGTGCCGTGCCTGTGGCTCGTCTGCAGCCTGCAGAAGAAGGGGAGGAGAGCCCTTATCCCGATGGCAGCTATATCACCATGTGTGGTGTGGTTTCTTCGGTACGCATGAAACTGACCAAAAAAAATACCAATATGGCCTATGTCACTATGGAGGATATGACCGGCTCCATCGAGATGCTGGTTTTTGAAAAGGCGCTGACATCGGCCGGCACATACCTCAGTCCCGATTCACCGGTCATCGTTTTCGGCCGTGTTTCGGCACGAGAGGATGAAGAACCCAAGCTGGTGGTCGATGAGGCTTATCCGTTGGATGAAGCATCGGTTGCGCAGTATAAATTGAGTTTTGCCGATCGTCTGAAGACATCTGCACGTCGTGTTCCGCAGCGGTCTGTACCCAAAGTGCGCACGTTGTATCTGCGTTTGGACAGCGTGAACGATCCCCGTCTGGATGCCGTAAAGGAAACACTGCGCATCCATAAGGGTGACAGTCGCGTGGTCTTCTATTTCGCCGAAGAAAAAAAGCGAATGGAAGCCACCAGCCTGCGTGTGGCCGATGAAAGCAATTTCCTGGATGTGCTCAGCCGAATGCTGGGCCGCGACAATGTCGTTATGAAGTAACCTGTGCCGGATCTCCGGCCTTTTGAAATAGAGAGAAGAGGTAATTATGAGCGATTTTGATATTCGCTACAGTTCGATCCGCCAGTCTCTGATCGAACGAGAGTTTTCGCGACTGAACGATATGCAGCAGAAAGCCGTTTTCAAGACCGAAGGTCCGCTGCTTCTGCTGGCCGGCGCCGGCAGCGGCAAGACTACCGTTCTGATCAACCGTATCATCAATCTGCTGCGCTTCGGTCGTGCGTATGAATCTCCTTATGCACCCGAGTGGGCAGGGGAAGAGGAACTGCGCAAGCTGGCCCATGCCCTCAACGACAGCGAGTCGCTGGATGATCCCGAGATCGTTCGTCTGTGTGCTGTTGAGCCTCCCAAGCCCTGGGAGATCATTGCCATCACCTTTACCAACAAGGCAGCCGGCGAACTCAAGGAGCGTCTGGAAGCCGCCTGCGGTACCGCAGCCAACGACATCTGGGCACATACATTCCATTCGGCATGTACACGTATCCTGCGCCGTGATATCGAGCGTATTGGCTATTCCAAGAGCTTTACTATCTATGATGAAGATGATAAGAAAAAGCTGCTGACTACCATTCTCAAGGATATGGGTTATGATACCAAGCGCTACGATGTCAAGGGTTTTATCGGCGAGATCTCCCGTGCCAAGGATAGCCTGATCGGCCCTGACGCCTATGCAGAAGAAGCGGGGGAGGATTTCTACAAAAGGATTGTTTCCCGTGTCTATGCCGAATACCAGAAGCGCATGATGGCGGCAAATGCGCTTGACTTTGATGATATCATTTTCAAAACAGTTGAACTGCTGGAAGCCTTTGAGGAAGTCAGAAGCTATTATCAGCGCAAGTTCCGCTATGTTCTGGTCGACGAGTATCAGGATACCAACTATGCGCAGTATGTTCTCTGTAAGATCCTGGCCGGCGGCTACGAGAATCTTTGTGTTGTTGGTGATGATGACCAGAGCATCTATAAGTTCCGTGGTGCCACCATTGCCAATATTCTGGAATTTGAAAAGCAGTATCCTGCCGCAGAGACCATTCGTCTGGAGCAGAACTACCGCTCGACCTCCAATATTCTGTCGGCAGCCAACAGCGTTATTTCCAACAATGCTGCACGTAAGGGCAAGACCCTTTGGACACAGAATGGCAATGGCGAAGCGGTCTACCTCTATGTTGGCGAGACCCAGGACGAAGAGGGACAGTTTATCGCCAAGACCATTCTGGAAGGTCGTACAAGAGGCGAAAAACTCAACACCTATACCATCCTCTATCGCAACCATGCGCTGTCCAACGGTATCGAGTATGCTTTCAAGCGTAATGGCATTCCGTACCGCATCGTTGCCGGTCACCGCTTTGCCGATCGCGCCGAGGTCCGCGATATGATCGCTTATCTGTGGGTCATTAGCAATCCCGCCGATACCATCCGTCTGTCCCGCATCATCAATGTTCCTGCCCGTAAGATCGGTGCCAAGACCAT
>JAFYOK010000262.1 GCA_017560175.1 Clostridia bacterium
CATCCGCAAAATCGTTATCAATAAAAAGTCGGGCAAGAGCGGCGATTACTACCAGGCCGAGAAGTATACCGAAAAGCAGGTTTTCCACGAGAATATCGATGGAAACGGCCTGGAAGCCTATGTGGCGGCGCTGATCCCTGCCGAGTTCAAGCAGGCCGATGCCTTCTCCGAAGGCCGCTGCCGTACCCTGCGTATTTCCAAAAAGGGCAAGGAAAGCCTCAGTGAAAGCAAGAATGAGCAGGCCAAGAAGGCCGAGAGCCACAATCGTCAGAAGAACTACCTGTTGCCCGAAGGCACGGTCATTCCGCCTCTGGTCGATCTGGGTGTCTTTACCCCCGAAGGCAAGGTCGCGGCAAAAATGCAGGACAAATACCGTCAGATTAACCGTTTTATCGAGATGGTCGATGATGCCGTTCGCCAGCATGGTCGTAAGGATATCACCATCATCGACTTCGGCTGCGGCAAGTCTTATCTGACCTTTATCCTCTACTATTACCTCACCGAAGTCCGTGGTCTGACCCCCACCGTCATCGGTCTTGACCTCAAGGCTGATGTTATTGCCAGCTGCAATCTGACCGCCTTCAAGTATGGTTATACAGGTCTGCGCTTTGAGCTGGGCGACATTGCAGGCTATACCCCCGAAAAGACCCCCGATATGGTCATTTCCCTCCATGCCTGCGATACCGCCACCGACCATGCCCTCTATAATGCCGTCAAGTGGGGCACAAAGATGATCTTCTCGGTTCCCTGCTGTCAGCATGAGCTCAACAGCCAGATCGAGAGCGATCGTTTTGCCGCTCTGACCCGCTACGGCATCATCAAGGAGCGCACGGCAGCCCTCATGACCGATGCCATCCGCGGCTGCCTGCTGGAGAGCGTCGGCTATAAGACGGCTCTGCTGGAGTTTGTCGATATGGCCCATTCGCCCAAGAATATCCTCATCCGCGCCTATAAGGCCAATACTCCCGAGGACAAGCGCAAGGCTGCGCTGCAGGAGGCTATTAACCTCATGGAGGATTTCCATCTGTCCCCCACCCTCTATAAGCTGCTCCATTGGAAAAAGATCGGTATGAAGTAAAATAAAAACCCCACTGTCCACAAGCTGTGGACAGTGGGGTTATCTTTTTTACCGAACCTCTCTGCGGCCTTCGATGGCCATAGACAGGGTCTTCTGATCGGAAAATTCCAGATGACCGCCGACCGGCATACCGTAGGCCAGGCGGGTGATGTGCAGGCCGAAGGGCTTGAGCAGACGGGCAATATACATAGCTGTCGTCTCACCCTCGGTATCGGGATTGGTGGCCAGGATGATCTCCTTGGTTTCTTCCATAGCGGCGCGTTCCAGCAACTCGCGGATACGGATATCCTCGGGGCCGATGCCGCTCAGGGGAGAAATGACTCCGTGGAGCACATGGTAAAGTCCGTGATATTCACGGGTGCGCTCGATGGCGATCAGATCCTTGGGGTCGGTGACAACGCAGATGGTGCTGTTGTCACGGGTCTCATCCGAACAGATGGGGCATTTATCCCCTTCGGTCAGATTCATGCAGACCGAACAGGTTTTGATGGCCGTCTTGGCGTCCAGGATGGCATTGGCAAATGCCTCGGCATCGGCCTTGTTCATCGAAAGGACGTGGAAAGCCAGGCGCTGGGCCGACTTGTGGCCGACACCGGGCAGGCGCTCGAACTGCTCGATCAGCTTTTCCAGGGGCGGCGCGTAATGCTTCATGGTCGCAGCTTAGAAGGGCAGGTTCATACCGCCGGTCAGCTTCTGCATCTCGCGGTTGGTGGTCTCTTCGCACTGTGTCATAGCTTCGTTGACGGCAGCCATGATCAGGTCGGACAGCATTTCGATATCATCGGGATCAACGACTTCGGGCTTGATCTCCAGGTTCTTGATGACCTTGCCGCAAACGGTAGCCTTAACAGCACCGCCGCCTGCGCTGGCAACGAACTCGCGGGTCTCCAGCTCAGCCTGCAGCTTGGCCATATCGTTCTGCAGCTTCTGGGCCTGCTTCATCATAGCGTTCATGTTAAATCCACCGGGCATTCTTCCGGGCTTCATAGGGATACACTCTCCTTTGGGTTGTTTTTATTAAAAAAATTAAAATCGGATTTAGCGGACCTTGACCGGCACGCCCAGATCGCGGGCACGGGTACGAATGGTCTCCAGGGGGTCTTCCTTCTGCTTGGGCAGCTGTTTGCCGACCTTGGCGAAGGCATAACCGGCGGCTTTGCCGGCTTCGTCGATGAGGGCCAGGACATCGGGCTTGCCGATGAAGATGAGGCCTTCTTCGGGGACTTCAATATAAATACCGCCGTCCTGTTCACGGGTCTGGGCCATGCCCAGATAGACGCGGACAGCCGAGCTGATCTTGCCTTCCAGATTGCGGCGCAGCGTTTCATAGCTGCCGGAAGGTGCCTGGGGTGCAGGGGCCTCATATTCCATACGGACGGGAGCTGCGGCAGGCTTGGGCTCGCTGCGGCGGACAGGCTGCTCATAAACAGGCTGTTCATAGACGGGCGGCTGGGGGACAGGTTCATCCATGGCAGGCATGTCAAAGACGGGAACGGCATCCACAGGAGGAATGTCGCTGTCATCCCAGGGAGGCAGTCCGTCATCGTCCATGGGTGCGGCCTGTACAGGCTGTGCCTTGACGGGTGCAGGTGCTGCAGGGGCGGCATTCTGCACAGGCTGTGCAGGACTGACGGGCTGTGCGGCAGCAGGCATGGCCTGAGGTACACCCCAATCGGGCAGCGACATCTTGATCAGGCACATTTCGCCGTCCAGGCGCTTGGCCGAAGTACGGGTGGTGCGGCTGAGGAAGTAGTTGATGGCTTCAATGGAGGCCTCCAGACGCTGGGCGGTGCAATGCTGTGCCAGCTCGGGGACACGGGTACGCCAACGGGAGAGCAGATAGTCGCTCTGGCCTGTGGCTTTATAAAGATAGATATCGCGCAGAAGCGATAAGAGATTATCAAAAATGGTGATAAGGTCACGGCCTGTCATGTAACAGTCGGTGAAGGCGGCAATAGCACCTGCGGCATCACCCTGCAGAACGGCCGAGAAGATGTTGATGATCTCCCGTTCGGTGGCCAGACCGAGGGCTTCGGTGACGCTGTCGGCGGTGACATGGAAGGTGGCACCCTTGGCGCGGTCCAGCAGCGAAATGCTGTCGCGCATAGAGCCGTCGCCCATGGCAGCCAGAATATCGGCGGCATCATGGTCGAGGACAAAACCATCTTGCTGGGCAATGCTTTCCAGGGCAGCTGCCATGATCTCGGCAGGGATGCGGCGGAAGTCATAACGCTGGCAGCGGCTGTGGATGGTGGGCAGGACCTTCTGGGGATCGGTGGTTGCCAGAATAAAAACGGCGTGGACAGGGGGCTCTTCCAGGATCTTGAGCAGAGCATTGGATGCGCCCTGGGAGAGCATATGTACCTCGTCGATGATGTACACGCGGTATTTCAGTTCGGTGGGGGCATAAATGGCCTCCGAACGCAGCTCGCGGATGTTGTCAACGCCGTTGTTGGAAGCGGCGTCGATTTCGGTGATATCGAGAGCCGAACCGCTGAGGGCAGCGCGGCAGGCGGTACATTCGTTGCAGGGTTCACCGTTCTGCGGATTCTGGCAGCAGATGGCGCGGGCAAAGATACGGGCGCAGGTGGTCTTACCTGTGCCGCGTGTGCCTGTAAAGAGGTAGGCATGGGAGACCTTGCCGCTGGCCACCTGACCCGACAGGGCGGTGGTGATGCTGCTCTGGCCGACCACCTGACCGAAGGTCACGGGCCTGTATTTACGATATAAAGCTAAGTTCGTGGCCATAAGTAACTCCCCTCTGTGCCGGTGGCACATCTATCTATTGAAAAATCCACGGACATGCGCCGGGGATTTTTCATCCACTTTGGAAATTGGGATGACGAAACCAAGCGGAGCTGTTTCGTCACCCAGTATAAAAAAAGTGATCCTTTTTACCGTACATTACGCATCGAAAGCCATAGACATCCTGTTTCGGCAAAAGCGGACTCAAAACCGGTTGGCTGCGGCACACAGCCGACGCCGCTTAATGCTGCTCGGTTCCCCGCCTGACATGGTTCACAGCAGGCTGTTGCGCAGGACCGATCTCTCACAACCCGATTCCACGGACAGACAATGTCAACAAGCTCCCTCACGCGCACATATCACCCCTGCTATAGCGGATTTCAGGCAACAGGGAGCCGCTGGTTCCCCGGCTAGTACGGCAAAAAGGATCACTTTTAAGTGCTTACCTCTATAGTATCGGTAAGCTCGGATATTTATTATACTATACTCTGCCTTAAATGGCAATCAAAATTTTTGAAATTAAATACCTTTGAGATATTCTTCCATGGCTGTACGAATGGGGGCATGGACTTCGGCAATGCCGCCGCCCATAAGGCCGTCGACCGACAGGATGGCTTCCTTGAGAACACCGTCAACGCCGCCGGCCTTGACGCAGGCTTCCAGCAGACCTTCTTCTTCAAAGGCCGTGGTCATCAGATCTTTTTTATAAACAGCGCTCAGCAGGGCACTGAGGCCCCAGCCCCAGAAGTTGGAAATGCCGGCAGCCAGAGGTACGGTGCAGCATTTTTCGGCAGCGATCAATTCGCCATGATTGACGTGCTTGCCGATGATGTCGAAATAATTGCCCATGCCCAGCTCGTTGCCGCCGTCACCGATGGAGATGACGGGAATACCGGCTTCCAGCAGGCTGTCGGTATCGGCGATCATGTGGTCGATGATCTCGCCGCGCATGTTGTGGAAGTGGCCGTCGCAGCCCTTACCGGGACGCTCGAGGGTGATGATGAGGTCGGGATGTGCGATTTCCAGCAGGGCATCACATGCGCTCTTGCCGTCATCCAGGGCAGCAGAGGCCACCATAACGGGAGGGAACTGTCCACGGAGATTCAGACAGTCGCAGCAGGCGCCGACCAGCTGTTCAGACAGCGCATCGGTGAGGATCCATGCCTGCTTGCCTGCCTTCTGCAGAGCAGCTGCCAGCGAAACGGTACCGATGGGGCCATCGGTTTCGCCGATGTTGGAACCCGTGATGGGGAAACCGGTGACCAGAACGACAGAATTGGCCTTTTCCAGCAGTTCGGCGGCTTTGTGCAGGTCGGGGGCAGGAATATGCTCAAGGAGGCCGCGTTTGCCCGGGTCGAGGCGTACGGCATCCCACAGATGCTGATGGAGCTTGTTCATAGCTTTGTTCTCCCTTTCTATGGCCCATCCGGGCCTCTGTTCTGCCTTTCATTATATAATGGAGGGCTATAAAAGGCAATGCTCCGCAGGCGGCTTTTAGCGGTGGCATGTGTCCATAGGAGGCAAAAGTATATTTTTATTTTGAATGCATAAAAAGCATCCTGTTCCTTCCATCTGTTTTTCAATTTTGTGAAATGAAACCAAAATAGAGAAAAGTCTTCCACTTCCTTCCTTTATCGAATTTTTGAATAAAAAGCACGTGATTGTTAAAAGGAATACGATAGATTTGATAAAAAATAAACTTTGGTTGAATGTTGGACGACGCTGTAATACAATAAGAACGGACAAAGATTTTTGCTATATTTGGATAAAAATAAATGAGGTGAAAACTTGAGCAGACTTGAAATTCCCACAAAGGGTAGATCCGAACTGGTCGTTGAAGGCCTGTATCGTGATCTTGAGCGCCGTATCGAAGCCAGCCCTCCCGGTCTGTGCCCCGTATCGGTCACTAAGGCATTTCTGGAGCTTTGCCGCGTACAGACCTGCGGTAAGTGTGTCCCCTGTCGTATCGGTCTGGTCCAGCTGACCAACCTGATCGCCGACGTCCTGGGTGGCCGTGCCACCATGGGCACTCTGAAGCTGCTGGAA
>JAFYOK010000263.1 GCA_017560175.1 Clostridia bacterium
GCTGCCGCCCCAAACCCAGGCCCTACTTTCCCCGCCATGGGAAAGTAGGCAAAGGATGGCATAGGGGTGTTGCGAATTCCCCCCTATGTACCCCACAACGCTTCGGTGCTTCCGCACCATCCGTTGACATAAACAAGCAGAAACAGCCGCGATTTTAAGCCTTCCCTTGGGGGAAGGTGTCACCGCAGGTGACGGATGAGGGCGGCCATTTGGCCGTATTTTATTTGGCTTTATGTATCAAAACCTAAACAGAATATAAACAAATTAAAAAATTTTAAGTTTACATTGACTTTTATATACCTGTCGTGCATAATGGTTAAAGATTTTAAATTAAAAGATTTTAAATAAAGAAACTGTAAATCCACAGAGGAGCTTTATGGAAAAGGAATTCAAGGCGGTATACAATCGCTTCAAGCTGCATTTTTACCGTCATATTTTTGGCACGCTCAACAGTGCAGAATGTGAAATGAGTGTCATGGAAGCACTGGCTGCTGAGGTCATCTATGCCATGGGCGAGCCCACCATGAGTCAATTTGCCGCTGCCGTGGGCATTTCGGCTCCCAATGCCACCTACCGTGTTCAGTCGCTGGTCAAAAAGGGCTATGTCGAGCGCATCGCCTCCACAGGTGACCGCCGTGAACACCACCTGCGTGTGACCGATAAGTTTATCGAGCATTATGCCATCAACGAAGAATACATCGGTGTAATTTCCGGTCGTATTGCAGAGCGATATTCGGCCGAAGAGAGCCGTATATTTGAAGAAATCCTGGGTACCATTTCCCGCGAACTGATGCCCGAAACCACCGAGATTCTGGACGGGATCCACCCCGGTGCAGAAGAATAATCCATACGAAGAAAACAGAGGTTAAAATATATGAGCGTACGTATTGTCACAGATTCCACATCGGATATCACTCCAGAGGAGGCCTATGCACTGGGCATCAGCATTGCCCCTCTGAAGGTCATTTTCGGCGAAGATGAATATCGCGACAACATCGATATCACCAACGAAGAGTTTTATCAGAAGCTGGCAGCTTCCAAGGAGCTGCCCACCACCACGCAGCCTGCTGTCAGCGATTTTATCTCCCTCTATGAGAGCGCAAAGGAAGATGAACTGGTCGTTATCACCATTTCTTCCAAGCTGTCGGGCACCATGCAGTGCGCAACCATTGCTGCCGAGAGCGTTCCCAATAAGAAGATCTATATCGTCGATTCCGAACTGGCCACACTGTCGCTGAATATTCTGGTTCGCCGTGCCATTCAGCTGCGTGACCAGGGCCTGTCGGGCATCGAGATCGCCGTCAAGCTGGATGAGGAGAAGAAGGATATCGTCCTGCTGGCTTCGGTCGATACACTGACCTACCTGCAGAAGGGTGGCCGTGTTTCCAAAGCAGCAGCTGTTGCCGGCGGCCTGCTGGGCATCAAGCCCATTCTGACCCTCAGCGATGGTGTCATCGAGGTTATGGGCAAGGAGCGCGGCAATGCCAAGGCGCATAAGTTCATCCGCGATACCGCCACCGGTCTGGGTATGCCCGACTTTTCCCGTCCCTGTGCATTGGGTTATACCGCCAAGTCTGAAAACATGGAAGCTCTGCGCAATACATTGGGCAAGGAGTTCTGCTATGATGATATGCTGATCGACAGCATTGGCAGCGCCATCGGCACCCATGTCGGTCCCGGTGCAGCAGCTTATACCTATTTCAAAAAGCGTTAAAGTTCAAGAGGCGGCACGGCGAATGGCCGTGCCGCTTTGTCATATCCTGTCTGTATATAAACTGTGAAAGTTTAGAGAGGCTAAATGTTTTGATTGACTTTACCGGACAGATAGGGCATAATATAAATTGCAGTTTAGAAATTGTTTAGATTTCTGAACAGAAGATAAACAAAAATAACGAGGTTCTATATATGTCTGTTAAGATCATCACCGATTCCACATCGGATATCCAGCGCGAAGAGGCCGAGAAGCTGGGCCTGGGTATGGTTCCCCTCAAGGTCATCATGGAAGGTGAGACCTACCGCGATGGCATCGATATCTCCAAGGAAGAGTATTATGCCAAGCTGCCCGGTATGAAGAAGCTGCCCACCACCACGCAGCCCAGCCCCGATGAGTTCATCCAGGAGTTTGAAAAGGCCGAAGAAGATGAGCTGGTCGTCATTGTCATCGGTGGCGGCGTTTCGGGTACCGTTCAGAGCGCAACCATTGCAGCAGAGGCTGTTCCCAATAAGAAGATCTATATCGTCGACTCGCTGCAGACTTCCGCCGGTCTGGGTATTCTGGTCCACCGTGCCGTTCAGCTGCGTGACCAGGGCCTGTCGGGTGCTGAGATCGCCGCCAAGCTGGATGACGAGAAGAAGGACATCAAGTTGATTGCTGTCATCAATGATATCAAGAATCTGTACAAGAGCGGCCGTATGAATAAGGGCACTATGGTCGTTGCCAGCATTCTGGGCATCAAGCCTGTTGTTATGCTGGAGCCCCACGGTGTTGAAGCCATCGGTAAGGAGCGCGGCACAGCCAAGGCCTATAAGTTTGTCCGCGATACCGCCACAGGCCTGGGCGAGCTGGATACCGAGCGTCCCTGTGCCGTTGGTTATACCCATACCCCCGAGATCGTCGACGATTTCGTCAAGGTCATGGGTAAGGAATGGTGCCCCGATAATATCCATGTACAGTCGGTCGGCTGTGCATTGGGTACACACCTCAATGTAGGTGCCATCGTTTACGCTTACTTCAGAAAGCGCGCATAAAGAAAGATGAAGCGCGGCCGCAGGCCGCATGAAGCAGCTTCGCCATGAAGCGTGCCTTTTATGGCACATGAAGTATTTGCTGTGCAAATATAGTTGTGTCTGCGACGCAATAAAAGAAAATGCCGCCTCGGCTGAGGCGGCATTTATTTTTTAGTTTTCTTCGTTTTCGTTGAGCTTCTGGATTTCCGACCAGATGGCCTGCATTTCATCATCTACGCCCTTGAGAACCTGGGCACAGAGATAGAGGCGTGTGGAAAGTTCCTGGGGAACTTCGGCATTGGACTTGTTCTTATAGCGCAGCTCATGTTCCAGCGATGCCCAAAGATCCATGGCGATGGTGCGGATCTGAATTTCGACCTTGACATCACGGCGCTCGGCCGCCAGATAAACGGGGATGGAAACGACCAGATGGAGGCTGCGGTAGCCGTTGGGGGTCTGGATCTTATGGAATTCCTTTTTGCGGATGAGGGTGACGTCGTCCTGGCTCAGCAGGATATCGGCAATACGGTCGAGGTCTTCGAGATAGTTGCAGATAACACGGACACCGGCAATGTCGTTGATATATTCACGCATATTGTCCATCGTGACCTCTTTCTCCTTTTTGCGGAGCTTGTTGACGATGGAAACAGGGCTCTTGAGGCGGGTGTCGATGTGGTGGATGGGGTTGTAATCGTAGTGGACGTGGAAATTGTCGTCCAGATTTTCCAGCTTGGTTTTGACCTCTTTGAGGGCAGCACGATAGATCTGCATCTCACTGATGAAAGGCTTCATCATCTCGGGAGAGATGTGGATGGAAGGATCCTGGCTGTCGTTCATGGCCTTCTTAATATTCATATAGACTCCTTTGTTCTATGTTTGCTTCCTTGCATTTCTTTTTACCGTTTGGCATTATAGCATGATTGTTTTGGAAATGCTATGAAAATATGATGAATTTTGGAGCCAAAGTATGAATTTTCCTTTATTGCATGGAGTACTGTACCGTGTTATAATTTAATTGGTAAAATTATAAAAAAGGAGCGTACTCGATTATGCGTGAACTTTTAGCAAAACTGACCAGCATTCCCTCGGCCTGCGGCCATGAATATGATGTCATCCGTTACCTGCGCGACCGTCTGATGGACAAGGCCGATGCATGGGAGATCGATGGCCTCGGCAACCTGATCGTCCGTAAGGACGGCGGCCGGCCCGGCCCTGTACTGATGATGTCGGCACATTCTGATGAAGTCGGCTTCATCGTCAAAAAGATCGAGAACAACGGTCTGATCCGTTTTGAAAAGATCGGCGGCAATGATGACCGTATCTTGCCCATCGAAAAGGTCATCGTCTGCACACAGAACGGCCCTGTCAAGGGTCTGATCGGTTATCTGTCGGCACACATGCGCAAGTTTGACAAGGCAGATCTTATCCGTCCCTACAACCAGCTCTACATCGATGTTGGTGCCAAGGACAAGGCAGAAGTCGAAGCCATGGGCATCGAACTGGGTGATGCCATCGTCTGGGGCACACAGTATGAAGAGTTCGGCAATGGCAGAGCCATGGGTCATGCTTTTGACGATAAGGTTGGATGCGCTATTCAGGCCAAGCTGATCGAGGAAGTTGATTGGTCCAAGGTCTGCGGTACCGTCTATTTTGTCTTCTCGGTTCAGGAAGAAGTCGGTCTGCGCGGCGCACGTACAGCTTCCCACGGCATCCAGGCCGATGTTGCCCTGTCCATCGACACCACC
>JAFYOK010000264.1 GCA_017560175.1 Clostridia bacterium
CATACATCGCCAAAGGGCATGGTCTTGAGTTCTTCCTGCATGACCATCAGCTTGGTAAAGTTGCTCTTATTCTGCAGATCGGCCAGCTGTGCCGAGGGCTCCAGCAGCGCATACAGAAGCGCCTTCTGCAGATTGCGGAAACCTGTGACCCAGGCCGATACACGGTTGATGGAGGCATCGAAATAGTCGAGGGCGATGAAGATCTTATCCAAGCCGTCGCAGCGGACGATCTCCTTGCAGATCTCCTTGGTTTCATCGTCAAACAGAACAACATGGTCGCTGTCCCAACGGACACCACGGGTGACATGGAGGGCCATTTTCTTATCAAAGGCCAGAACTGCCGAAATCTTGTCGCTGACCACTTCGGTGGGATGATAATGTCCGTTGTCCATCAGACTGATACAGTCATCGCGGGATGCCGCATACTTGAGACACCACTCGGCGCTGCCGACGGTGTAACTCTCAACGCCAATGCCAAAGACCTTGCTCTCGGCACAAGGATAGACCTTTTCCTTATCGAAAGGCTCGGAAAGCATTTCATCAAAAGACTGCTTGTAGCGCAGACGGGGGCCGATGCGGTCGGCCGGAATATCCTTATAGCCGTCACCTGTCCAGATATTCATAACACAGGGCTGACCCAACTGATCGGCCAGGTACTGAGAAATACGGATGCAGGCCTTGCCGTGCTCGACCCAGAACTTGCGGACTTCTTCATTGGGGCTGGACAGGGTCAGAGGATCACACATGGGATGGGAGAAGAAGGTGGGGTTGAAGTCACAGCCCATGCCTCTCTCCTTACAGAACTGTACCCACTTTTCAAAATGCTTGGGCTCCAGCTTATCGCGGTCGACCCAGCCGCCGTTCTCTTCATCGAAGATGGCATAGCAGGCATGGAGATTCATCTTGACCTGACCGGGCACCAGGGCAATGACCTGGTCGATGTCATCCATCAGTTCCTGATAGGTGCGGGCACGGCCGGGGTAATTGCCGGTGGTCTGAATGCCGCCGGTCAGCGGCTTGTTGGGGTCGGTATCAAAACCGCGGACGTCATCGCCCTGCCAGCAGTGGAGGGCAACAGGAACGGTGCGCAGACGCTCAATAGCTGCATCTGTATCTACGCCCAGAGCGGCGTATTTCGCTTTGGCTTCTGTATAACTCATGCCTCGATCTCCTTGATTTCAAAACTCCGGCGGATGGTCTCTCTTCCCTGCTGCAGATCAGCCAGTTCGCCAGCCGCGATCATCTGTACCAACAGGTTGCCGATGGCCGTACCCTCCACAGGGCCGGCATATACAGGCAGACCGGTGGCCTTGGCAGTGCGCTCGTTGAGGTAACTGTCCTGGCAACCGCCGCCAACAATGTTGATGCTGGTGTAAGTCTTGCCTGTGAGGGTCTGCAGGTTTTCAATGGCTTCCTTGTAGCAAAGGACAAGGCTGGAATAGATGGTCTGTGCAATCTCGCCGACAGTTGCGGGAATGGACTGCTTTGTGGCAGCACATTCGGCCTTAATAGCTTCGATCATGCTGTCGGGCGCCAGGAAACACTCTTTGTTGACATTGACCACAGCGGAGAAGCCTTCGGCCTTACGTGCTTCTTCGGCCAGCTGGGCAAAGCTCCAGTCGCCGCCTGCGGCATTGAGTTCACGACGGACCGACTGGATCATCCAGAGACCCATGATATTCTTGAGGTAACGATAGCGGCCCCATGCGCCGCCTTCATTGGTGAAGTTGTGCTTCTGGCTCTCCTTGGTGGTAATGGCGTGGTCGTTCTCTACGCCCAGCAGGCTCCATGTGCCGCTGGAGATATAAACGGCATTGTCATCCTTTGCAGGTACAGCCAGGAAGGCCGAAGCGGTATCGTGGGTGGCAGGCAGAATGACTGTGCTGTTGAAGCCGACCATTTCCTGTACCTCGGGGGTCAGTTCACCCAGTACGGTACCGGGCATGGCCAGGGGACGGAAGAGCTTCCAGGGGAAGGTCAGCGCGCCGACAATGCCCTGGTCCCAGGCCTTGGTGATGGTGTAGATCATACCGGTGGAAGTGGCATTGGTATATTCATTCTGCTTGACACCGCTCAGCTTGAAGTTGAAATAGTCGGGGATCATCAGCAGCCACTCAGCTTCCTTGAGCTGCTCGGGATGCTCGCGCTTGAGGGCGATCAACTGATAAATGGTGTTGAAAGGCTGCTTCTGAATGCCTGTACGGCTATAGACCAGATCAAAGGGAATAAACTTTTCAAAAACTTTATCCATTTTTTCTGTGCGGCTGTCACGGTAGGTGACGGCTTCGCCGATCAGCTTGTCTTCCTTATCCAGCAGGACAAAGTCGACCGCCCAGGTGTCGATGCCGATGGTCTCGGGGATCTTACCTGCCGCCTTGCAGGCCTTGAGACCATCGAGGATACCTGCCCACAGGCTATCGAGATCCCAGCAATCATATCCATTGCGGTGGATGGGATTGTTTTCAAAGCGCCAGATTTCTTCTGTCACCATACGTCCGTTTTCCAGATGACCGAGGATGTGTCGGCCGCTGGACGCGCCAATATCAATGGCAAGATAATATTTCAAAGGGATGACCACCTTTCTGTTTTTCTCTACTTTAAATAGTATCAAAATCTGCAGCCGTTGTCACGAAAAAGATAAAAAACGGATGGCTTTCGCCATCCGTTTTTGTTATGTATGTGTTTTAAACTTATCTCTTATAGAATGCCTTGTAAGCCATTGCTGTGCTGTACAGGTCGGCCTTGGAGATGACTTCGAAAGGCGCGTGCATGGACAGGACGGGAACGCCGATATCGACAACATCCATGTCGGCATTGGCCAGGATGAAGGCGATGGTGCCGCCGCCGCCCTGATCGACCTTACCCAGCTCGCTGGTCTGCCAGACAACACCGGCATCGTTCAGGCACTTGCGGACTTCGCCGACGAACTCTGCGTTGGCATCGTTGCAGCCGCCCTTACCGCGGGAGCCTGTGTACTTGACGATGGTAACACCCTTGCCCAGGTAAGCGGTGTTGCGTGCTTCGGCAACACCGGGCCAGTTGGGATCGGATGCAGCAGCAACGTCGGAGGACAGCAGGGCGCTCTTCGCCATGCAGCGGTCGATATCAAAACCGGAGCATGTACCCTTCTGCAGCTCGATCATAGTGCCCAGAACGTTGGCGAAATAACGGGAGTGCATACCTGTGTTGCCGTTGGAACCGACCTCTTCCTTATCGACAAAGAGAGCGATCGCGGTCTTCTTCATGGGTGTGCCGGCAACCTCGAACAGAGCCTGCATGGAGGTGTAAGCGCAGACGCGGTCATCGTGACCGTAAGCTGCGATGGAGCCGCGGTCCAGGCCGACATCACGGGCCAGGCCTGCGGGAACCAGTTCCAGCTCAGCGGAAACGAAGTCTTCCTCGACCATGCCATACTTCTCGTTGAGCAGAGTCAGGACATTCTTCTTAAAGCGGATCTCGGCCTTCTCGTCGCCCAGAGGCAGAGAACCGATCATAGCGTTGAGATCCTCGCCGCCGATGCCTTCTGCCAGAGACTTCTTATTCTGATCGGCAGCCAGGTGGGGCAGCAGGTCGCTGATGTAGAATACGGGATCGTTGGCCTCGTCGCCGATGTTGATCTCGACCGATGTGCCGTCGGCCTTAATGACAACGCCGTACAGCGCCAGAGGACGAGCGACCCACTGATACTTACGGACGCCGCCGTAGTAGTGTGTCTTCAGCAGAGCCATGCCTTCTGCCTCATACAGAGGATTCTGCTTGAGGTCGAGGCGGGGGGAGTCGATGTGGGAACCGACGATATTGACGCCCTTGGCGACTTCCTCGGTACCGATGACTGCCATGGTGACGTTCTTGCCGCGTGCAACGCTGTAAACCTTATCGCCGGCCTTCAGCTCGGTGACGGTGTCCAGGTTGACGAAGCCTGCAGCCTCAGCGCGCTTGACCAGCTCATTGGTGCAGGTACGCTCGGTCTTGGAGGCATCGATAAATGCCTTGTAGTCTTCGCCCATGGTCATAACTTCGGCACGCTGCTCTTCATTGAGAGCGTCCCATACATAACCGTACTTGACGGTGAGATTATCCATTGCCATTGGTGTATTTCTCCTTTTAAATAAATAATAATATTTCTAATAGAGGCTTCCGTTTTTTCGCCGGACTATCTGCCCATGATCTGCTCGATCTCGTCGATGTCCAGCAGACGGTTGCCGATCAGGTCTTCGGCAGCGCCGTCGGTGATCAGGATATCGTTCTCCAAGCGGATGCCGATGCCCTCCTGCTTGACATAGAGACCGGGCTCGTTGGTGATAACCATGCCGGGCTCATAGACGGTGCGGTCATGGGGATCGTGGGTATCGAGACCCAGCGAATGGGAAACGTTGTGGTAGTAATACTTGCCGACTTCGCTGTCGTCGGTAATCAGCTTGACGGTACGCAGCGCCTTCTTGTAGTAGTCGATGACAGCCTGCTGGGACTCACGGATGAGGACGCCGGGACGCATCTTTCGGCAGCCATATCCATAGCTTCGCGGACGACCTTGAAGAGATCCTTCTGGCGCTCGGTGAACTTACCGCTGATGGGGAAAGTTCTCGAAACATCCGATGCATAGTTCTCATACTCAGCACCCAGGTCGAAGAGAATCAGGTCACCGGCCTGTGCGATATGGTCGTTGTCGCTGTAGTGGAGCATAACGGCATTGCCGCCCGAAGCGGCGATGGTGGTGAATGCCTTCTTCATGCCTGCACGGGCAACATAATGCTCAAAATCGGAAGCCCACTGGTATTCATACTCACCCGGCTTGGCGGTCTGCAGCATGTGGGTCAGCGCCTTGATGGTGGTGTCACCGGCGTGGCGGATCATCTCGATCTCCTCGGGCGTCTTGATGGCACGCAGACCGGAAATGGTCTTGGCGATATTCTTGATGGGGAGCGCAGGGAACTTCTCGCGCAGTTCGGCGGCATAACGCTCGGCAACCGTAGGGGCGGCAGGCAGCGTCAGACGATCGAGAGAAAACCACAGGCTCTCCGCTTCACGCGCGACCTTGCGGCCGACATAACGCTCCATCTCCTGCACATACTTAACATCATTTTCGGCGATGCCGCTGCGCTCGAAGGCGCGGGTCTTGGTCAGCATCTTGCCGTTCCACTTGATGAGTTCTTCATCGGGCTGTTCGATAAAGAGGGCCTCTGTGCAGCCAACAGCTGTCTTGCCCAGCACCAGCCATACATTCTGGCTCTCGATACCGGTCAGATAATAGAAGTTGCGGTTGACGACAAAAGGTGCCATAAAAGCGTCGTGGCTCTTGACGGGAGCAATGCCCGAATGCAGGAAGACAACGGCGCCTTCTTCCATTCTGTCAAACAGCTTCTGACGGTTATTCTTGAAAAAATCAGCAGTCATGGGATGACCTCCTCATGTATTTTCTGCCCTCAGTATACTATAGTTTCATTGATTTTTCCAGTAGGAGTTAAATTTGAATAGAAAAAACAGGACGGAGAGTTTCTCCGTCCTGCAAAAGATTTTATTCCAAAAATCAGATCTTATTTGCGGTATGGTAAGCCGAGCGGATGGCTGCTGCAATGTCGGCGGTCTTTTCGCCGCTGCAGTCACCGATATGATGCACGGGAACGGTCAGGCCTTCGACATCGAAGGTATTCTTGACCGAGCCGACCGCCATAATGACATGGTCACAGGGCAGAACAACAGCCTCGCCGCTTTCCACCTTGACGGCATGGACGGCATCGGCTTCGATGCGCTCAACACGGGTGCCGGTATGCATGGCAACGCCGCCCTTTTCCATGCTCTGCATCATATACAGACGAGCGGCACCGGTCTCACCGGCTGCGATCTTATCGAGCATCTCGACGATGGAAACTTCACAGCCCTTGGCCATCAGATATTCGGCAGTTTCTGCACCGACCAGACCGCCGCCGATGACGACGCAGCGGCCGCTGCACTCTACCTTTTCGTCCAGGATATCCCAGGCCGACAGGACATTGGCACCTGTGCTGCCGGGAACAGGCAGACTAAAGTTGTGGGCACCGACAGCCACCAGAACAACATCAAAGCCATTGAGCTGTTCGGCTGTGGGAACGGTGTTCAGCGCCAGGGTGACCTTATCCATCTTGGGCAGGATCTCTTCATAATA
>JAFYOK010000265.1 GCA_017560175.1 Clostridia bacterium
ATCTTTGCGGCCGAAGTTGCCGCCGGTCAGAATGTCGTGCAGTTCGGAAGCACACAGCTCATCGTCGGCTGCTGCCCAGTCGGGGCAGGCCGTACCCAGATGATCGGCACAGATCTTTGTCATGACCGATGCGTATTTCAGAAGGCCGATCTCTTCCAGTGCAGGCAGCAGGCGATCCTGCCAGAAGCCCTTTTCCCATGTACGGTCGATAAAAGCTGCCCAGTCGCACAGATGACGCAGACCCAACCCCTCGGCCACCATGTGATGGCTCATGTGCAGCAGCAGGATCATTCCCTGATGGACCTCCGCAGGTACAGCAAAGGCCGAGCCACCCACCGAGGTCACCTGTGCATTGTGCAGGGCATCTGCCATATAGGCACGCACCTGCTCGCCCGGCTTGCCATAGGGGATACCGGCGATCTCAAAATGCATCTCCAGATGAGCGCCCGGCTTCTTATAGACCACATGACAGATATGTTCATGCATACTGCCGGTATAGCCTGCGGCGGTCAGCATACTGTCGATCTCCCCTTTTCGGGCAGGATCGATGAGGAAGTCGACATCCCCCAGATGTCGCAGTTCGGGCTTGGGATAATAAGCTGCCGCTGCCTCACCCTTGAGGATGACATAGGGGTAGCCCCCGGTTTCCAGCAGAGCGACCAGCGCTTTCTGCGCCGCCGACACACGGAGATTTTTCATCATACCGCGGCTGACCTGCTGAAAGGTCTGCATATAAACTTCACCGGGGATATAGCTTTTATAAACCGCTGCCGCATCAAAAGCCGTGATCAGAACGGCCTGCTGGACAGCCTCTTTGAATACGCCGGACCAATCGACGGTGTTCAGCACCTCTTCGGGCAAAACTGCGGTATCGGGATGGAAACTCTTTTGGAGCAGATGGAGCAGGACGTTCTGCTCCTTTGTGATTTCAGACATGAAATTTAAACCTTTTCAAAAAATGTATCGGGTTTTGCGGGATCAAAGGGTTCGTTGGCCCACATGAAGGTAACCAGATCTTCGGTCTCGCTGAGATTGATAATATTGTGGGTATAGCCGGGGATCATCTCGACCACCTGAATGTGTTCCCCCGATACGCGGTATTCGACGATGGGCCAGTCGGAGCCGTCGGACTGCTTGCCGATGCGGCGCAGCTGAATGAGGCCCTCGCCCTTGACAACGACGAACTTCTCGTTCTTGGTATGGTGCCAGTGGTTGCCCTTGGTGATGCCGGGTTTGGAAATATTGACCGAGAACTGGCCGCGATCGGGTGTACGGATGATCTCGGTAAAGCTGCCGCGAGGGTCGCAGTTCATCTTGAGGTCATAGATGAAGTTCTCGGCAGGCAGATAGCTGAGCCATGTGGCATATAGCTTCTTGGTGAGAGCGTCATCCAGCTGAGGAACAGCCAGTTCGGCTCTCAGCTTGGGGAAGGACAGAATGGTATCGGCGATGACGCCCAGCGTGGTTTCGTGATGGACGGGCACCATGCAGTAGCCGTCGACCGTCTTGTTGGCATGGCCGCGGAGGGCTGCGATCATTTCTTCCACAACATCGTCGATGTAGACGACATCCATCTGCACGGTGGGGTCGTTGACCTGAATGGCCATACCGTTTGCCGTGTTATGGCAGAAGGTGGCGATGGCGGAGTTATAGTTGGG
>JAFYOK010000266.1 GCA_017560175.1 Clostridia bacterium
AGGAGAACATTCCCCGTCAGCTCTTCGAGATCCCCGTACAGGCAGCCATTGGCGGCAAGATCATCGCCCGTGAGACCGTCCGTGCCATGCGTAAGGACGTTCTGGCCAAGTGCTACGGCGGTGACATCACCCGTAAGAAGAAGCTGCTGGAGAAGCAGAAGGAAGGTAAGAAGCGCATGCGCTCCCTGGGTTCTGTCGAAGTTCCTCAGGAAGCTTTCATGGCCGTTCTGCGCCTGGACGAGAACTAATCCATGCGTTACACCCCTGCAGCACCGATCACTGCGCCTCTGGGGATCTATATCCATATCCCGTTCTGCAAGCGCAAGTGTGATTATTGCGATTTTTATTCCATCTGCGATTATACCGATAAGCTGATGGACCGTTATCTGGAGGCGCTGATCGTCCAGATGAAGGATTATTTCAAATACAGCCGCCGCAAGGTCGATACCATCTATATCGGCGGCGGCACGCCTTCGGTCTTTGGCGGCAAGCGCATCGAGAAGCTGCTGCGCGAGCTGAATAAGCTGATCGAACTGATGCCCAATGCCGAAGTGACCGTCGAGGCCAACCCCGAAAGCATCGACGAGCGATTCCTCAAGCATCTGCGCAGCGCCGGTGTCAATCGTCTGTCCATGGGCATCCAATCGGCCCACGATGATGAACTTCGCGCCATTGGCCGCCTGCATACCTTTGCCGAAGCGGAGGCAGCTTATCACCTCTGCCGCAAGTATATCGGCAACATCTCGGTCGATCTAATCTATGCTTTGGAAGGCCAGACCATGGAGATCTGGATGGACAGCCTGCGTAGGATCTGCGACTTGCAGCCCGACCATATTTCCTGCTATTGCCTCAAGGTAGAGGAGGGAACACCCCTCGACCGCCGCGGCTGCGTGCAGCCGGAGGATGACCTGCAGGCAGATATGTACCTGGAGAGCATCAGGTATCTGGAAAACCGAGGTTATGCCCAGTATGAGATCTCCAACTTTGCCAAGGGCGGCAAGATCTCGCGTCACAACAGCCGATACTGGGATCTTTCGGAATATCTGGGCCTGGGCTGTGCGGCTCACAGCTTCTATGGCGGCAAGCGATTTGCCTTTGTTTCCGATATTCATGCTTTCATCGATGGCGTACTGGGCGGCAAGCCGGTGGTCAGCGAGATGGATGATATGGAGTATTGGAACGGCAGCGGCGAGTATGTCATGCTCAAGCTGCGCACCGCCGAGGGCATTGATCCCGAACAGTTTGAAAAGCGCTTCGACCAGTCTTTTGCGCCTTATGCAAAGGGGCTGGAAAAGTATGTACCTTCCGGTCTGGCTCGCTTCCATAATGGCTATTGGCAGCTGACCCCCGAAGGTTTTCTGGTCTCCAATGCCATCCTCAGCGATCTGCTGGACGGCATTCTGAACCACGATATGTAAAAGAAAAACCGGACTTCGTAAGAAGTCCGGTTTTATTATTTGTGTCTGATTTTACAGCTTGGCGCCGCACTTGTTGCAGAAGGTGTGTTCTGCATCATTCTCGGCCTGACAGTTGGGGCAGACCTTGGTTGTAGCGATCTCGATGACAGTTTCTTCTTCGTCAGATTCTTCAGCACAATGGCCGCAGCAGCATTCATGCTCTTCACCCTCATGGTGACCGCAGCAGCATTCGTGTTCTTCGCCCTCGTGGTGGCCGCAGCAGCATTCGTGTTCTTCGCCCTCGTGGTGGCCGCAGCAGCATTCATGTTCTTCGCCCTCGTGGTGGCCGCAGCAGCATTCGTGCTCTTCACCTTCGTGGTGGCCGCAGCAGCATTCGTGTTCTTCGCCTTCATGGTGGCCGCAGCAGCACGAACACTCGGACTCTTCAGCCTCCGCTTCGACGATCTCCAGCTTTACACCGCAGTTCTTGCAGAAGCAGGCATCCAGATGATTGACGGTGCCGCACGCCTGGCATACCTGGCCGGCAGCAGCTTCACGCTTGGTCTTCAGTTCATTGAGCTGCGCTTTCAGCTTGGCGATCTCTTCGGTGTATTCCTGGATGGTGGTGCAGAGGACAACGGCATCTTCATCCAGCTGTTCGCCCTGGGTATAGAGGTTCCAGTAATATTCACCCAGACGGATCTTCAGTTCGTTGATCGATGTATTGGTCGAGGAGATCTGGCCGTTGAGTTTGCCGATTTCCAGCAGTTCGCCGGTCTTGTCCGCAACATTCTTTGCCAGCTCGCCGCCGATCTCGGTTGCGCTTCTGGCCAGTTCTGCAGCCTGGTCGGTGACGACCTTTGCCAGTTCAGTCAGTTTGTCGATAAAAGCCATGAATAATACCTCCGAACATATAATGATTATGACTCTATTATACAACAAAGTTGGAAAAATGTATGCAGGAATTTGTGAATCTTTTTAGCATTTTTTAGATTTTATCTGCCCGTCTGCCCAAACCGTTGACAGACAGGGTTTCTTTTGGGTATGATAAAAGACAGAGAAAAGAAAGGATGGATCGTATGGACAGAGAAAGATACAGCCGTATGGAAATGTTGGTGGGAGCAGAGGCCGTGGATAAACTGCGTGGCAGCCACGTTCTGGTCTGTGGTGTCGGCGGCGTTGGCTCCTATATCTGCGAGGCACTGGCTCGCGGCGGCGTTGGCAGACTGACCCTTTTGGATTTTGATACCGTTTCCCGTTCCAATATCAACCGTCAGCTGGTGGCATTGGAAAGCACCGTTGGCATGAAGAAGACCGAGGTCATGGCGGCACGTATTCGCGAGATCGATCCGTCCACACGGGTAGAGGTACTGGATCTTTTCCTGTCGCCCGAAAATACCCCGGCCATTCTGGAGCAGGGATTTGACTATATTGCCGATGCCATCGACTCGGTACCTTCCAAGCTCTTCCTCATCGAAGAGGCACACCGTCGCGGCATCCCTATGATCTCTTCCATGGGTACAGGCAACAAGCTGGACCCCACCCGTCTGTGCATTGCCGATATTTCCAAAACATCGGTCTGTCCGCTGGCCAAGAAGGTGCGTGTTGAGCTGCGCAAAAAGGGCATCAACCATCACAAGGTGCTGTTCAGCGAGGAGCTGCCCATCACGCCCAATGTGCCCGAAGGAGAACGTATCGTTCCCGGTTCTGTCAGCTTTGTGCCCTCGGCGGCAGGCCTCATCATTGCAGGTGAGATCATCAAGGATCTGATCGGATATAACCATAGATAAATCAAAGCGCCTTCCGTAAGTTCGGAAGGCGCTTTTCTTATTCTTCATTCAACAGGATAGAGGCGATGCCATCGGCAATGGCGCGAGCGTAGGCATCGTGGTGGGTATCCAGCAACCGATTGTCCTCGGGGCTTGAGATAAATCCAAGTTCCACAAGGCAGGAGGGCATATCGGTATTGCCAAGCACATAGTAATTGGTATTGGGATTTTTGGCCGTACCGCTGCGGACACCGCGGTCATCGGACAGGCCAACGGTACGGAGATTTTGCAGGATGGTTTCAGCCAGAATCTTATCGGGGGCAGGCTTGCCCGAAGGAATCCAGATTTCGACGCCTGCTGCATCACTTTCGGCGCTGTTACGGTGGAGGGAAACAAAGAGGTCGGCACGGAAGTCGTTGGCCGCCTTGCAGCGCTGCTGCAGGGTAAGAGCTGTATCTTCACGACGGGTCAGCAGGACTTCGATATCGGGGTAATCGGTACGGAGATAATTTTCTACGGCCAGCGCAAGGGAGAGATTGTCTTCCGATTCCCATCGGCTGCCGTCAAGGTCGGTGGCACCGGGGTCGCTTCCGCCATGTCCGGCATCGATGCAGACACGCAGCAGACCATCGCTTCGGTAGTCAGGGGCAGAAGTGTAGCTATGCCACAGCCACAGGCCGCAGGCACAGAGCAGCAATAGGGAAAGCAGCCGCAACCGGTGTCGGTATTTCATGGGAAAGCCTCCTTTCGGGATGGGGATGCTTTGATTATACTGCCCTTGTCATTAAGAAAAAAGAGGGGAATCTTTTAATTTTCTTTGAATGTATAAAAAGATTCCATGCCGCAGGGAAACAGCATGGAATCAGAGAAAGGAGAAAGGGAAATATTTACTTATGCATGGATCTTCATGTCACCGCTCTTGACCCAGCCGATCTTGCGCATCCAGTGGTCGACGGCCAGAGAGATGACGACGGGGAGGACAACGTGAACCAGCAGCATGGTCAGCAGAACAGGTGTGGAACCATGGGTGGAAGCCATGTCGGCATACATACCAAACTGACCGACCAGACCGCTTGTGCCCATGCCCGAACCGGCAGGGCCGTTGGTCATGTGGAAAACAGCGGAGGAGAGGGCACCGGTGATGCCGCTGGCGATGGTGGGGGCGATCCAGATGCGGGGATTACGCATGATATTGGGAACCTGCAGCATGGAAGTACCCAGACCCTGAGAAATCAGGCCGGAGAAGCCGTTGTCACAATAGCTGATGACGGCAAAGCCGATCATCTGCGCCGAGCAGCCTGCGGTAGCTGCGCCGCCGGCCAGACCCGACAGACCCAGCATGATGCAGAGAGCAGCCGAGCTGATGGGCATGGTCAGTACCATACCGACCACAATGCCGACGATCGCACCCATGGGCAGAGGGGCCATGGTGGTGGCGGTGTTGATGATCTCGCCCAGCCAGTTCATGAACTGGCTGACGTAGGGGCCGAACCATGCAGCTACCAGACCGCCGCCGACGATGGTGACGATGGGGGTGACAATGATATCGACGGGAGTGCGCTTGGAGACCAGGCAGCCCAGCTCACAGCCAATGACCGCACCGACATAGGCACCAACAGGGCCGCCGGCCTGATAACCGACCGCACCGCAGGCGGCACAGGAATAGATGACCAGTGCAGGTGCCTTGAGACCATGGGCGATGGCAACACCGATGGCTGCACCGACAACGGGGGAGGAGGCAGCCAGAACCCCGGTGACCGACGACAGGAAGGACAGAGAGGGGATCTTGGCCAGCTGGGAAATAATCAGACCGATGATGAGGGAGGCGAACAGACCCAGCGCCATGGCACTGGTGGCATCGACCAGATAGCGCTTAAAGGGGCCGGAAGTTTCTTTCTTGGGCATTTGTATACACATCTCTTTCTTTTTATTACAGGTGCGCGAGCAGGTGTCTTGTCACCTGTAAAGCAGTATAGCACAGATCGGCTTGTGATGGAAGAGGAAAAGGCAAAAAATATGACGGGATTTGCCTATGGATTTCTCATGCTTTATGATATATAATACAAAAATACGATTTTTTCAGCGGATATGGAACAAATGCCTTGCGCCTGCCGTCTGAAAAAAGCAGAACCACAAGCATTGTCCCCGGCGAAAGGAGAATCCATGAACTACAACAGAAAACATCGCAGCTTCGGCTTATGGAAGCGCACAACGGCGGCAGCCATGGCACTTTGCCTCGGCCTGTCGAGCCTGCCCATGTCCGGTCTTGCTGCAGATGGGAAAAAGTACAGCCGCACCGACACCCTTGCCCATGGCCTGACCCTCTATCAGGAGCAGACCAAAACGGCAGATGGCCGCGGCGGACAGACCTATATTTATGAATACACCCCCGGCGAGAAGACCGGCGTTCTGGTGGCTTACGGCGATGAACTCTACGGAAAGTCGGACATCAATACGGTCGTCAACTATGCGGAAGCACAGGGACATACTGTTATGGCCGCCTTCAATGCCGACTTTTTCAGTATGGCCACCGGTTTGCCCACCGGCCTGGTCGTGCGTGAAGGCCGACTGGTTTCTTCGGATGGTGCATGGAATGCCATCGGCTTCCGGGAAGACGGTACCGCTATTATTGGTGCCCCCAAGCTGGATATCACCTTTGCAATCAATGGCGGCCAGCGCTTCCGTGTATCGGCTCTCAATAAGGTGCGAGACGGCAGCGGAGCTTTCCTTTATTCCTATGATTACGGCCCTTCTACCTATCTGACGGCCGAAGGTCCTTCGGTGCTGCTGCGTAAGGTCGACAGCAGCGACTACCTGACCATGGGCGGCTCGATCACCCTGGAGGTCGTCGAGGCCGGTATGGTCAAGGGTGCGACCGCATTGACCGAAGACCTGTTTGTTCTGACCCATCAGATGGGCAAGGACATTGGTATCGATCTGACCACTCTGCAGGCAGGAGATACC
>JAFYOK010000267.1 GCA_017560175.1 Clostridia bacterium
CGAAGTTTGAAAAGCTGATGATTGGCGGTGGAAGATGCCATATCTTTTCCCCCTTTTTCTTTCTTTGGTATTTATACGGATCAAAAGTCAAAAGGTTCCCGTATTTTATGCTTTCTTGTTAAAATGTTCTGCGATCTTTCGCAGTTCTTCATCCAGCGCCGGCAGGTCGGCTGCCGGAACATTGTCGGTATCGAGATACATGATCGGGTCGAGCAGATCCCAGGCGTTGAGCTGATGAAGCAGGATCTTGCCCGTGGTCTGTGCCATATCGGGCTTGCCACTGCCGCCGCCAATCAGGAGCAGTGCGCCCTTCTTCTGCGGGCCTTGAAGATCGATGTCATGGAATCGCTGTGCGGCATAGAGGATCTGCATACGAGTAAGGATATTGATGACCGGCGGCGTCAAATTGCGATAGTAGACGGGCGAAGCCAGCAGAATATTGTCGCACTCCCCCATGGCATCGTAGATGGCAGCCATGCCATCCTTGACAGCACAGCCGGGATTCTTCCAGCACATGCGGCAGTCGATGCACGCATGGATGTTGTCGCGATAGGCATTGACGGTGACAATTTCCCCTTCCAGCATGGGCAGCAGACGGGAAATGAGATTCTGTGTATCCCCATTGGGCCGGGGCGAGCCATTGATAATTAGGGTTTTCATTGTATTTCTCCTGTGATGGGTTGAGGCTTAACTGGTAGCTCTATAAGGCTTCCCTGTGCAAGGGAAGCTGACATCCGAAGGATGTCTGATGAGTTGTCTATTCTTTTGCGGCTCTGCCGCACATCTTTCTAATAAGGAATAAATTCAATAAATAACTCATCCACCGCTAAAGCGGTCCCCCTTCCCTTACACAGGGAAGGCTAAAGGCTCGGTGCCTTTTTCTTCTATTATACCACATCACCCCAATGATTGACAGACGGCACAAAAAGAAGTATCCTAAAAACAGAGATCCCATTCTATTTTAAAGGAGAGTTTCTTATGAACGCACTGACAAAAAAGCTGTCTGAAATTCTGAAATACAGCCTGCCCAAGAACTACACTTCGGCTTCCTACGCCATCTGGAAGGACGGCGAACTGCTGGCCAATGATTCGGTCGGCGTACAGGACAAGAAGACCAAGGTACCTGCCACCACCGACTGCACCTATAACGTCTGCTCGGTCTCCAAGGTCTACTGCGCCGTTGCTGTCATGCAGCTGGTCGAAAAGGGTCTCATCGACCTGGACAAGCCGGTCTGTGAATACCTGCCCCGTATGACCATGCCCGATCCTCGTTATACCAAGATCACCGTCCGCCACTGTCTGAGCCACCTGAGCGGTCTGCCCGGCACACAGTGGAAGGGCTTCTCGGTCTCGGAGGTCGAAGGCTATGACTACTACGAAACCGTCTACGATTACCTCTCCAAGAACGTCCTCAAGGCCGAGCCCGGCGAATACGCCGTCTACTGCAACGATGGCTTCACTCTGGCCGAGATGGTCGTTGCCGCCGTTTCGGGCGAGACCTTTGCCGAATACTGCCAGCACCACATCACCGATCCTCTGGGTGCATTCTCCACCCGTCTGTCCCCTGTCCGCAACAAGGAATATCCTCTGGTCAACATGACCGAAGGTGCAGCTGAGCTCTTCCTCTTCCAGGGCGGCGGCGGTTTCACCACCTCCATGAAGGACCTCATCAAGTTCGGTGTCCAGTTCCTCCAGCCTTCCGAAATGCTGACCGAAGCCTCCAAGGCCGAGATGGCCAAGGGCCACGGCGTTTCCTTCCTCAAGCATGATGACCGTGCCGTCGGCTACGGTCTGGGCTGGGACTATGTCAACTTCAAGCGCGGCGGCTATGATTTGGGCGACGGCGTTCTGCTCAAGTCGGGTCAGAGCTTCCAGTTCGGCACACAGTTCCTGGTCATCCCCAAGTACAACGCCGTCATCTGCCTGTCGGCTACCCACGACTGCGGCATTGATGTTCAGGAGACCATCATCCGTCTGTTTGCCGTTGCCATGCAGGCGCAGGGCATCAACATCTATGACGGCCTGGTTCCCGTACCTCAGGAGATGATCGATGCTTACGGCGGCACATGGCTGATCCCCACCGCTGCCCTCAATTTCCACTTCTACGGCGCACACTGCTCCATCACCTGTGATGACACCCGTGGCGGCCATAAGATGCACACCGCTATGCTCAACTGGGACGGCGAAAAACTGGCCGACGAGATGGGCCGTGCACTGGCCTTTGAGACCGTCGATGGCGAGACCTTTGCCAGCCAGTGGACCACCGGCAAGTGGCTGCCCTATGCACAGAAGGCACATGACCGCGCACCTCTGAATGATACATGGAAGGCTCGTCTGGGCAAGAAGTACATCGTTGTTGATGCACCTGCCAACGATATGGTCATCAATGATATGGTCACCTCTTTCCGTGCAGCTGCACTGGAGGGCATCGAAGGTACCGTCATCCTTTCCTTCTCGGGCCGTACCGGCACAGGTGCGCCCTCCCTCTTCGAGGCTCCCGTTGCTCCCATCGATGACAACATGGCCACCGCTTTCCTGCGTACCCCCGGCAACCCCAGCCGCGATGCCATGACCCCCATCTTTGAGATGCGTGACGGCGTGGAATACTGCCACGTTGCCTCCTTCCTCTACCGTGATGCCGCTTCCCTGCCTCACTACGAAGGCCAGACTTTTGAGGAACTGGGCAAGGACAAGGTCTTCCGCTTCGGCTATCCCCTCACCCAGCTGCCCCAGATTCCCGAAGGCCGCCGCCTGATGATCCTGGGCGATGACATGACCTGCGTCTATGACTCGCTGATGATCCCCAATTTCAAGCCTGTCAACAAGGGTTATATCCTGTTTATTTAAGGTTTTAATTCCATAAGAATAGCCACCCGTGAGGGTGGCTTTTCTTTATCTCAATTTCTCTTATTCTGCCTTGTGGAGCTGGAAATCGACCAGGGTGTAGCCGACCAGTTCCTTCTTGTGATTGCGGACTTCCTTCTTGACCCAGGGCTGGAAGTGCTCGATGTTGCTGTCGTTGATAATGCCCAGCTGACGCAGGACTTCAACAACGACCATGTTGCGGACGTCGCCGTTGCCGTCATCGATCTTGACAGCGATACCGATGCCCTGATCCATCAGACCGACGATGTAGTAGCCGTCAGCACCCGACTTGGCATAGACGTTGAGATGCTCCATCAGCGCTGCATCGATGCGGCCGGTACCCGACATCATGAGAGGATACTTACGCATAGCGGCTGTGATACGTCTTGCATAGTCGGCACGGGGGCCTTCCAGACATTCGGGCTTGGCCAGACGAGCAATGCCCATAGCGAAGTTGCGCAGGGGCAGAGCGTGTACGGGAACGCCGCAGCCGTCGGTGCCCAGAACGATGGATTCGGGAGCAACGTCGCAGAGGTCGCCAATCATGGCAGTGATGCGCTTCTGGACATTGTGCTCACGGGTATAGTAGGTGCTCAGATCTTCGCCCAGATGCTTGGCGGTAATCAGCATACCGCTATGCTTGCCCGAGCAGTTGCAGTGGATCTCGCTGAAGGGCAGGCCTGCCTCTTCCAGCGCCTTGGCTGCAGGCTCATAGAGGGGAGCATGCTCGCCGCACTGCAGAACGCTCTCATCCATGCCTGCCTTGCCCAGAATGCTGCGGACACCCTCGGTGTGCATGACTTCGCCGTTATGGGAAGCGCAGAGCAGAGAGATTTCATCCTCACTCAGACCGTAAGCATCAACGACACCGGCTTCGAAGGCGCACATAGCCTGCATAGGCTTGGCCGAGGAACGTGCGAATGCAACCTTGTCGGGGTCGCCTGCCGAATACAGCAGCTTGCCTGTATGGTCAACAACGGCAACGTGGCCGGTATAGATCAGATCCTTAAAATCTCCGCGATAGGAATATGCCAGAACTTCCATGATAGTTTCTCCTTTTATGTATATGAATTGTGATAGGATTGCGATTTAAGCCTTACCCTGGGGGGAAGGTGGCGCTCGACAGAG
>JAFYOK010000268.1 GCA_017560175.1 Clostridia bacterium
CCCTCGATCTGCAGCAGGTTGACCATGTTCATGCCCTTGCCTGTTCTCGAGCTTTCGGGAATCTGATAGCCCTTCAGGCGATGCATGCGGCCCTTATTGGTGAAGAAAAGGATCTGATCGTGGGTCGAAGCCGTAAACATGGTATCGGCAACGTCCTCTTCACGGGTGGTCAGACCGGTGATGCCGCGGCCGCCGCGACGCTGGCTGCGGTAGGTATTGACCGGCAGGCGCTTGATGTAGCCCATGCGGGTCATGGTATAAACACACTGCTTCTCTTCGATAAGATCTTCGATATCGATCTCGTTCTCATCGTGAGAGATCTCGGTACGGCGCTCGTCGCCATACTTCTCCTTGATCTCCAGCAGGCCTTCCTTGATGATGGCATAAACGCGCTCGGGCTTGACCAGGATATCGTTGTAGTCGGCAATGCGGATGCGCAGCTCGTTCAGTTCGGCTTCGATCTTCTCGCGCTCGAGGCCCTGCAGTCTTCTCAGCTGCATCTCCAGGATCGACTGGGCCTGGATCTCACTGATGCCGAAACGCTCCATGAGGTTTTCCTTGGCGTTGTCGTAACTGTTGCGGATGATATGGATGACCTCGTCAATGTTGTCGCAGGCAATGGCCAGACCTTCCAGGATGTGGGCACGGTCCTGCGCCTTCTTGAGCAGGTACTTGGTACGGTTAACGATGACTTCAAAGCGGAAGTCAAGGTAATGACGCAGGCAGTCCTTCAGGGACAGGATCTTGGGCTGGTTGTCGACCAGCGCCAGCATATTGACCGAGAAGTTCTCCTGCATTTCGGTCAGCTTGAAGAGTTGGTTGAGCATGACCTGCGGATTGATGTCCTTGCGCATCTCGATGACAACGCGCATACCGTCGCGGTCACTCTCATCACGGATGTCGGTAATGCCTTCGATGCGCTTGTCCTTATGCAGTTCGGCGATATGCTCGACCAGACGTGCCTTGTTGACCTGATAGGGCAGCTCATTGATGATGATGCGGAAACGGCCCTCTTTGTATTCTTCGATCTCGGTACGGGCACGGACAGTGATCTTACCGCGGCCGGTGGCATAGGCTGCACGGATACCGGCACGACCCAGGATGATACCGCCTGTGGGGAAGTCGGGACCCTTGACACACATGCCCAGCTTATCCAGACCGGCTTCGGGATCGTCGATCAGACAGCAGACACCGTCGATGACCTCGCAGAGGTTATGGGGCGGGATGTTGGTGGCCATACCAACGGCAATACCGCTGGAACCGTTGACCAGCAGCTGGGGGAAGCCCGAAGGAACGACCGAAGGCTCCTTGAGCTTATCGTCAAAGTTGGGGCTCCAAAGGACGGTATCCTTTTCGATGTCCTCCATCAGCTCCTGGGCGATGCGGGACATTCTGGCTTCGGTATAACGGTAGGCCGCAGGGGGGTCGCCGTCGATGGAACCGAAGTTACCGTGGCCGTCGATCAGAGGATAACGCAGGGAAAAGTCCTGCGCCATACGGACCATGGCATCATAGACCGATGCGTCGCCGTGGGGATGGTAGCGGCCCAGTACGTTGCCGACGGTGGTGGCCGCCTTACGGTAGGGGCGGTCACTGGTCAGATGGTCCTCATACATGGCGTAGAGGATACGTCGATGGACCGGCTTGAGGCCGTCGCGTACATCGGGCAGCGCACGGGCTACGATGACGCTCATGGCATAGTCGATGAAGGAGGATTTCATTTCCTTCTCCAGATCGACACTGATGATCTTTTGATTTTCAAAACGCAAATCTTCGCTCATAAGTCACCTTATTTTCTGGATTCTGGGCCAACGGCCCGTTTATGCATAAGCGGAAGAATATTCAAGAATGATTGATTCAAATGATTTGACTTCCGTCACAAATGGTTGCAGTTATTCCCGACCGTCAATCTCCACGTCCTGTGCTTCGGAAATGTCGAATGGCGGTGCATCGGGGGTATATTCGGTACGGCCTGTGGGCTGCCTGAAGTCTTCAAACGAAGGCTCCTCTTCCCCGTTCTGTGCCGAAGTTCCATAGGGCAGCGCATAGGCCAGCACCAGATAGAGCAGGAACAATGGCATACGGGTCAGAACATGCATCAGCACAAAGACCACACGGATGATATCGGCGTTGACCTTGAAGGTCTCTGCCAGACCACCGCAGACACCGAAGATCCGGCGGTTGGTCATACTTTTGTGGAATTTCATAGGTTCGCCTCCTTAGATGGCGATGATATTGGCATCCGGGAAGAGATCGGGCGGCGTACAGCAGGTGATGATGGTCTGTCCGCCCACCGCTGCCGAAGCAACAAAGGCGGCGCGGCCTTCATCCAGCTCGCTGAGGACATCATCCAGCAGAAGTACCGGATATTCGCCCGAATCCAGGCGAAACAGTTCCCGTTCGCCAAACTTGAGGGAAAGGGCGGCCGTACGGGCCTGACCCTGGGATGCAAAAGCACGGGCCGGCTGGCCGTTGATGAGGATCTCGATGTCATCCTTATGGGGACCCGACAGCAGCGATCGGCTCTGTTCTTCGGCCTCCCAATGGCTGTCCATGTGATCCTGCAGCCGCTGACGCAGCAGCTCCACCGGCAGAGACGGATCTTCCACGGTGGATACCGTCTTGTAGCGCAGCTCCAGCTTTTCATAGCCCTTGGAGATGTTGCGGTGGATGATCTCGGCCTCTCTCGAAAGTTCGGCCAGAAACGCCCCGCGATAGTGGACGATCTCTGCGCCATAGTGGATCATGCGTGCATTGATCTCGGGCATGACCGTCATGGCACCGTCCTTGAGCAGGATCTGCTTCATATCGCACAGCTTATTGTATTCGGCCAGGATGGCAGCATAGCGCGGACGCAGCTGGCCCAACGCAATGTCCATGAACCGGCGGCGCTTTTCCGGTCCGCCCTTGACCAGATAGAGATCTTCGGGGCAGAACAGAACGCACTGCAGGTATTCACTCAGGTCATACTGACGTTTCTGTGCAACCCCGTTGACGGTATAACTGTTTTTTCCCTTGAGGGGCATTTTGATACCGATCTCAAAGGAACGGTCACGGGCCAGGACATTGCCGACAATGCTGGCCCGATCTTTATAAAAATTGATCAGGTCGCCGCGTTTGCGGGTACGCCAGGAGCCCGAGCCGGACAGCAGCATGATGCTTTCCAGCAGATTGGTCTTGCCCCGGGCATTTTCACCCCAGACGATGTTCACCCCATCTTTGAACCCGAAAGACGCCGCATCATAGCTGCGGTAACCTTCCAGGGCGATTTTTTCAACGATCATGCCTGCTCAACAACGCAGACATGGCCCTGGATCTCAGCCTTATCGCCGGGATAGAGCTTCTTGCCGCGCATGGTGCAGACTTCGCCATTGACCTTGACCAGGCCATCCTGGATAACCATCTTGGCTTCGCCGCCGCTGGAAACCAGATCGGCCAGCTTCAGCAGGCTGTCCAGCTTAATAAAGGGGGTTTCGATCTTGACTGTTTTCATATTAGAGATCCTCCGCTTTCAGTCGAACAGGCAGAATGAGGAACAGGAACTTGTCCCCTTCCATGGGCTTGAGCAGTGCGGGCGACAGGCCGCTCTTCAGCTCCAGAACAACAGTTTCATCGGGGCAGGCCTTGAGGGCATCCAGCAGATAACGGTTGTTGAAGCCGATCTCGATACGCTCGCTCATAAAGGGAATGGAAACGACGTCGTAAGACTTACCCAATGTCGTTGTGCAGGACAGCTTGAGGCTGTCTTCCTCGAAGAGGCAGCGGACGGGGTTCTTGAGGCGCTCCGAAATGATGAGGGAAACACGCTCGACGGCGTCGGTCAGCTCTGACTTATTGACAGTCAGACGGATGGGCATGTCGGCCGGAACGGCGGTACGGTAGTTGAGGAATTCACCTTCCAGCAGACGTGTGGTCATGACGGTCTCGCTGAACTCAAACAAACCATGCTTGCTTTCGGGATAAACGGCGA
>JAFYOK010000269.1 GCA_017560175.1 Clostridia bacterium
TCCCTCGACAAGCTCGGGATGACAAAACAAATACGGCCAAATGGCCGGCCTCATCAGACACGGCAAGCCGTGCCGGCTTCCCCAGAGGGGAAGCCTATTAAATTTTACCGCTTTATCGAGATCGCTTGTTAAATCTGCACAGGAATGATTGACAATTCACCGAATTTATGGTATATGTTGAATTGGAATAAAACGCGTTTCGATATATATACCATAACATACATATCCGGAGGAATCATAGATGCCGAAACAAGCCCTAAAATCCAAAGTCCTGCACACGGCAGCACTTTTATTTTTGAGTGAAGGTTATACAGCCACCACCGTCCGCGGTCTGGCCAAAGAGGCCGGCGTTGATATCAACGCCATGATCCGCGTCATGGGCAACAAGGAGAACATCCTCTGCCATCTGGTCGAATATGTTCTGGAAGGTCAGTTCGAAGCCACCCGTCAGTTTATGGGGGACAAGACCGACGACCCTGTGCTCTATTACGCCGCAGAGACCGTTCTGCAGCTCTATATGGCCGAAAGCAGCGAGCAGATCCGCGACCTTTATACCGCGGCCTACTCCATGCCCGAAAGTTCGGCCCTCATCATGCGCAACATCACAGGCAAGCTGGAAAAGCTTTTTGGTGCCTATCAGCCCACGCTGGAGACCAAGGACTTCTTCGAGTTTGAGATCGCCACGGGCAGCATCATGCGCGGCTTTATGACCATTCCCTGTGATATGTATTTCACCATGGACCGCAAGGTACGCCGCTTTATCGAATGTGTCTTCCGCATCTTTCAGGTGCCCGAAGCCAAGGTCGAAGAGGCCATCGCCTTCGTGTCGCAGTTTGACTATCCCATGCTGGCCAGACAGGTAGTGGACGGAATGATCCGAAAGCTATCTGAATCGGACGACATTTAATATATACAGTATAAGATCATCATCTTATATATAAGGAGGAACATCTTATGAAGAAAAGACTACTCAGTCTGATCCTTGCCATCTCGATGGTTCTGGGCATGATGCCTCAGATCTCGCTGACGGCCAAGGCAGCTGACGGAGCAGAAACGACCAACCATTATCTGGAGATGTTGAAGTTCCAATTTGCAGAGAACGGTTACGGTCTGCCCGGAGAGGTAGCAGGCGGCCGTATTCTGCAGGCGTGGAACTGGTCGTTTGCCAACATTGAAGCAAAGCTGGAGACCATTGCCAAGCAGGGCTTTGGCGCAGTTCTGGTTTCGCCGCCCAATGAGGTGACCGAGACCACAGCGGACGCTCCGGCAACCGACTGGCAGAAGTTCTATGCCCCTGCCGGTTTCCAGATCAATAAAAGCACCGACAATGCGCTGGGCACAAAGGACGAGTTCAAGTCGATGTGTGCAGAGGCAGATAAATACGGCATCAAGATCATCGTTGATACGGTTGTCGGCTATGTCGGCGCAAAGGACGGCGAAAATTCCGAGGATCCTATGGACCACGTCCACGATCGCGTCAAGAATTTTGAGCCTGAAATCGTTGCTGCAAAAGCATTCCACCATCCCTGGACAGAGTGCACCTATAGAGAGAACTACTGGGATGGCTGGTCCGATTACGAGATCGAACAGTCGTTGACCTACCATGCCGTCGAGGGCAAGCCCGATCTGGCCACCGAGACCCAGGTGGTACAGGATGCGGTCTATGACTATCTGAAGGAGCTGGTGGAGGCCGGTGCAGACGGCTTCAGCTTCTATGATGTAAAGCATATTGAAACTGACCATGACACATACTTTGCATCCGACTTCTGGGAGGACACGCTGGGAATGCTGCGAGCAGTTTATTCTGGAAAAGAGCTGTATGCACACGGTCTTGTCTTAAGCTATGGCGTGGGTGACGGCAGAGAGTTTTCCGAATACGGCGAGTATATGGAGATCACCGATATAGATTCTTTCTGGAAGATCGTCAGTGCAGTTCAGAACAAGGAGGCAGAGGACGCGCTGCCCGTTCTGACCGAAGATACAGACTTACTCTTCAACGAACTCCATTCCATCTATGCAGCCGGCGGTACTTCGGCGCTTACGGTTCAGCA
>JAFYOK010000270.1 GCA_017560175.1 Clostridia bacterium
AATGATTTCATTTTCTTTTCCCTTTCCATCAATGAATATTGTTCATTTATGTTGTTTAAAAAAAGAAGCATTTCTGCTTCCTTTTTGTTTTTAAAGTTTCAGCAGCCGTTTCCAGCCCATTTGAATGGCCTCGATGCGCTCCTGCTCGGTTAATCCTTGGGTAAAAATCAGACCCAATTCACCATACAAGCCGATGATGGCTGTTGTATCAGTGTCAGAGATATCGATTTCGCCCTTTTCCTTTGCTCTTCTCAGCACTTGCTGGATATGGGGCAATAATTTGGCTGCAACGCGCAAAAGCAGCTGGTCATGCATTGCGCGACTTCCGGCACTGTGAAAAAAAGCATAGAGTTCGGGATCTTTCTCTTCTGCTGAGGTCAGCCAACCCAGAGCCATACCGATACTGTCGATCCACGCCTCTATGGAAAGATCCTGCCTCCGTCTATGCATCAAAGCATCATGGAAATACCAGAAAACTGGTGGAGTACCTGGCGAATCGACAGAAGATCCATTTGATCGATGCTGAAACAGCAGAAAATATAGATTATGAAAGGTATGATCTGATCGGATTTGCATCGGGTATAGATTTTGGAAAGTTTTATCCATCGGTCATAGAACTGGCCGAGCAACTTCCGGCAGGGAAAAAGGTTTACACTCTATATACCTGCGCAAAGGATCAGCAGAAATACGGTCTACAAGTCAAAGAGATCGCTCTTATGTGTGGATGCCGATGGTTGGGAAAGTATGGATGCAAAGGTTGGAATACCTATGGACCCTGGAAGCTGATCGGAGGCATCAATAAAAATCACCCTTCGGCAGAGGAGTTGGCAAAAGCTGAGCAGTTTTATCTTCATATTCTGCAGGAAGCAAAAATATAAATCAGGACAAAAAATCCCCCTTTGCTGCAAAACAAAGGGGGATTGGTATTTTTATGGAGAATTATTCGCACTTGACCTTCTGCGCCAGAATGTCATAGACCTTATAGACATCGCCGGCACCCATAGTGAAGATCAGATCACCGGGACGGGCATTGTCACGGATAAAGTCGGCAGCAGCTTCCAGAGAAGAGAGGCAAATCGAGCCCTTAATCATGCTGGACAGCTTCTGGGATGTAATACCGGAGAAATTGGTCTCGCGTGCAGCAAAGATCTCGGTCAGAACACAGAGATCACAATGGGTCAGTGCATCGGCAAACTCATTGAGCAGAGAGACGGTACGAGAATATGTATGAGGCTGGAAGATGCAGATGGTGCGGCCGGGATTCATATCGGCAGCAGCCTTGAGGGTAGCTTCGATCTCGCTGGGATGATGCGCATAGTCATCAAAGATACGAGCGCCATTATAGGAGCCGCGGTACTCGAAGCGGCGGCCAACACCACGGTATTCCTCAATGCCCTTCTTGAAGGCCTCGGGCTCAACTTCCAGCAGGTCGGCAACAATGGCAGCTGCAACAGCATTACGCGCATTATGCATACCGGGAACGTTCATATCGATGCGGGTCATGACCTTACCGTCATGGATAACATCGAAGCTGTAGAAACCGTCATGGGAAACAACGTTGTCCATATAATAGTCGGCTTCGGGAGAGCAGCCAAAGGTGATAACACGGCGGTTGATATCCTTGACTGCCTTAATGGTATTGATATCGTCCTGGCAGGCGATGACAACACCGGTCTTCTCAGGAACCAGATAAGCAAATTTGGTGAAGGATGCAATGATATCATCGGTATCGCTGAAGAAGTCCAGATGGTCGCGGTCGATGTTGAGGATGATGGCGATGGTGGGGGTGAAGCTGAGGAAGGAGTTCTTATATTCACAGGCCTCAGCGACGAAGAGATCATCCGAACCGATACGCAGACTGCCGCCGATATTGCTCAGATTGCCGCCGACCATAACAGTGGGGTCGCAGCCGGCGCTCTGGGTAAAGGTTGCGATCATCGAGGTAGTAGAAGTCTTGCCATGGGTACCGGCAATGCAGACCGACTGCTTATAGCGGCTCATCAGCATACCCCAGGCGTTTGCACGTTCGATGATGGGTGTGCCGCGCTTCTTGGCGCCAACGATATCGGGGTTGTTGTCGAGGACAGCAGCTGTGCGGATGACCAGTACAGCGCCGGCAGTATTCTCAGTATCATGACCCTGGATGAAGCGGATGCCCAGAGCATTGAATTCTTCGAGGTAGGGAGAGGGGTCACGATCGGAACCCTGAACATTTGCACCCATGCTGCGAAGCTCCTTAGCCAGCGCACACATCGAAACGCCATTGATGCCGCAGATGTGGATGAGCTGCTTGGAGTCGATTATATCTTTAAATTCTGTATATGTCATGAAAAATCACCAACCAAATCAATTCTGTCCTATTATTATATTACATTTCATGAAAAAGATAAAGAGTAAATCGAGGGCAGAAGGAAAGATTTTAAGTATAATTTCATTGAAAATTCGAATGTTAGCACAGGCAAACCATTTGTGGTTTACAAGGGTTGCAGATGGGTGTAGAATAAAAGCAAATATATATTTGAGGGAGTTGTTGAATATGAAGTTTCTTGTATTGGGTATCGGTGGCGACGCCAGATATGGATATGTGGCCAAAGCCCTTGCAGATGATGGGTATACAGTAACCAAGGATCCCTCGGAGGCCGATGTTGTCATTCTGCCTTTCCAGGCGGTGGCAGAAGACGGCATTCATGTCTGGGGTACCGACGAGGTCTATGCCGAGATCATGGCAAAGGTGCCTGCTCATGCACTGGTCTGCGGTGCCAATGCGCCCGACCGTGAAGTCCTTAATTATCTGGCAGAACCCGGTATGAAGTATTTCAACGGCATCTGCACAGCTGAGGGTGCGCTTACGTTGGCTATGCAGCATTCCAAGAAGACCATTTGGAACAGTAATTGTCTGGTTTTAGGCAATGGCCATATCGGCAACTACCTGGCACAGATCCTGCGTGGTATGGGGGCAAAGGTCACCCAGGCATCCAGAAGCGTTGAAGGTATCTCCCACGCCTTTGCCTATGGCAATCAGGGCATCCATCTGAATGAAGTCAAAAATGTCATGGCGCAGCAGGATATCATTTTCAATTCCATTCCTGCTATGGTTCTGGGAGAAGAGGAACTCAAGGCCATCCGTGAGGATGCGGTACTTGTTGAGATCGCTGCCGGCCGTAAGGGATTTGACCAGGAACTGGCCAAGTCGCTGGGCGTACACTTTGTCCAGGGCGTCAAGCTGCCCGGCAATTTCTGTCCCGATACAGCAGGCCGCGCCATTGCCGAAGCGGTGCTGCGTCTGATCGCAGAGGCCAAAGCAGAATAAAACAGCGTAGATAACAGAAAATCCGAGGTTCATCGAACCTCGGATTTTTTATTGGATGAAATTATTTCTTGCCCTTGCGGAAACCACCGTTGCGACCACGGCTGTAACCGCCCTTGCTGTTGGGACGGCCGGAAGACTTCTTGGGCTCCTCAGCAGCACGGAAAACAACGACAAAGTCATTGACAGTAGCATCGGTCATGGTACGCATGACGTGACGTGCATTTTCGGGGGAAAGCTCAATGAAGGATTCCTTGGGGTTAACGGTGATGCGGCCGATATCCTGCTTGCGCAGACGTGCATGCTTCATAATAGCGCCCGAGATATGGCTGGGACGGATATCATGTTCAGCGCCGACGTCGACCGAAACCAGAACGTTTCTGGGGTTGTCCTTAAACTTGGAAGCGGTGCCGGCACCATTCTTCTTGTCATCGCCGGGCTTGGGACGGTAGCTTGCCTTGGCATTGTTGGTGGCGCGGATCTTGTCGTCGGGCAGAGCTTCTGTGCCTTCCAGATCGTAGGGGATCAGATGAGCGCCGCTCTTGTCTTCGATGTCGCAGAGGTTGAAGAACTCGCCGCGGTTGGCAATGAGGGTATAGGCGGCACCATAGTTGCCGGCACGGCCGGTACGGCCGATTCGGTGGACATAATATTCGGTATCCTGGGGGATATCGTAGTTGATGATGGCCTGAACACCGGAAGCGTCGATACCGCGAGCTGCGACGTCGGTGGCGACCAGGATGTTAACGCTGCCGGCCTTGAACTCACGCATGACATGGCTGCGGAAGGACTGCTTCATATCACCGTGGAGGGCAACAGCAGCAAGACCCTTTTCGACCAGATGTTCGGTGAGAACATCGACCATGTGCTTGGTGTTGCAGAAGATGAGGGAGCGCTGGATACCCAGCTTTTCCATCAGCAGAACGACAGAATTGGCCTTCTTGCTCTGAGGAACTTCGCAGTAATACTGAGTGATCAGTTCAAATGCGGTCTGGCCATCGTCACCCTTGACGTGAACAGGATCCTTCTGGAAGCGCTGGGTGATGCGCATGATCTGTGTGGGCATGGTGGCAGAGAAGAGGAGAGTCTGGCGCTCTTCGGGGCAGCAGTTGAGGATGTAACGGATATCATCCAGGAAGCCCATGTCCAGCATCTCATCGGCTTCGTCCAGGACGACCATCTTGATATGGTCCATCTTGAGGGTGCCGCGCTTGATATGGTCGATGATACGGCCGGGAGTACCGACAACGATCTCAGCCTTCTTGAGGCCGCGGATCTGGATCATGATGGTCTGGCCACCGTAAGCAGGAACGGTCTTGACGCCTTCCTTATACTTGGCAAACTTACGCATTTCATCGGTGATCTGAATGGCCAGCTCACGGGTAGGAGCGAGGACCAGGACCTGTACACGGCCTTCCTCGGTGGGTTCTGTCATTTCGACTGCGGGGATGGCAAAGGCAGCTGTTTTGCCTGTGCCTGTGCTCGACTGGCCGATAACATCGCGGCCTTCGAGAACGACGGGGATGATGTTTTCCTGGATGGGAGTCATGCCTTCATAGCCGACATCGGCGATGGCGCGCAGGACTTCTTCGGAAAGGTTCAGGTTGCTGAAAAGCTTTTCGTCCATTTATGTTCTCCAAAAATATAATAGTTTCCAATGAATACAGTTAAAAGGGAAGGTTCCCATACATAATTAAGTATAACACATCGACGAAAAAATCGCAAATACGACTTGTGAACAGAACATAGAAAAGCCGCACGGAAGAACCCGTGCGGCTTGGCAGATATGCTGAAAAGGATTACTGATGCTTGTAGACGACGCCTTCCTTCATGACGAATGCGCAATCTGTCATGATGGTGATGTCTTCCAGAGGATTCTTCTTGAAGGCAACGATATCGGCGAACTTGCCTGCATCAACAGAACCGAACTTGTCGAAAGAAGAGAGCAGCTCGGCATTGGTCTTGGTAGCAGCGATCAGGGTCTGGGCAGGAGTGAAGCCAAACTTGGTCATCAGCTCGAACTCATAAGCCTGCTTGCCGTGGAAGTTGGAGGGAGTACCGGCATCGGAGCCGAAGGTGTGCTTGACACCCAGGCGGATACCTTCACGTACGCCCCATTCATGGCGCTCGTAGACCTGCTTGGCCTTGTCGATCATCCATGTCTGCAGACCCATCTGCTCGCCGCAGGTGACGATACGCTCAGCAGCGATGATGGTGGGGGTGTGATATGTGCCATGCTTGAGGAACAGTTCGATGGCTTCGTCGTCCAGCATCATACCGTGCTCGATGGAGGTGATGCCTGCACGTGTGGCAGCCTTGATGCCGTCGGTGCCATGGGCATGGGCAGCGGTGTGGACACCGTACATTTTTGCAACTTCACAGATGGCATTCAGCTCATCCTGTGTCAGCTGCTGAGAGCCAACGGTTGTACCGAGGGACATAACGCCGCCGGTGGCCATAACCTTGAGGAAGTCGGCACCATACTTGAGGTTGTAACGAGCAACCTTGCGAGCCTCATAGGGACCATCGCAGGGGCCGCAGCCCAGAGTGTTCTGGAGATAGGGGCTGAAGTGATCGTCAGCATGGCCGCCTGTGGAGCTGATGCCGCCGCCGCTGGAGAAGACACGGGAACCGGGGAACTTGCCCTGGGCAATGGCATTACGGACAGAAACGCTGGTGAAGCCAACGCTGCCGCAGTCGCGAACGGTGGTGAAGCCGGCCATCAGGTTGGTCTTAGCCTGATCGAGGGCTGTGATGACATAGTTACCCAGCAGAGCCTGCGAAGCGCTGTAGGGATCGTTGTGTCCGGTCATATCCAGATGGACATGGGCATCGATCAGACCGGCCATGACGAAGCTGTCGGACAGGTCGATGATCTCGCAGTCCAGAGGGAGCTGTTCGGGGCAGGGGAGAACTTCGGCGATCTTCTTGCCCTCAACGATGACCAGCATGTTTTCCATAACGCTGCCGTCGTTGGAATTGAAGAGCTTACCGCATTTGATTGCCTTTTTCATAAGGATCTACCGCCTTTCAATATATTAAAGAAGTAAAAGATGGTTAAATTATAGTACATTGCCATTTTGAAATCAATAGCCTGCCGGTGAAAAACCTGTTATAATATCAACATAGCAAAAAAGAAAACAGGAGGAAAACTATGCTGAAGCTGATCTGTTCTGCCAGACGGCAGGATAATATTGACGAGATCTACCGTATGGTCGGTGATGGGATCGTCCATGGACGCAGGCAGTTGATCCTGGTGCCCGAAACCCATTCCCACCGTGCCGAGAAACGTCTGCTTCGCCAGTGGGGCAATGGTGCCGGTTTGCTGGCTCAGGTCATGACCTTTACGAAGCTGGCTGACCGTACCCTGCAGCAGGCAGGAGAACAACTGCTTCCCATAGATAAGGGCGGACGTATCCTGCTGATGTATAAGGCTGTCCGGGCAGTAGAGTCCAATCTGGAATATTATAAAAATGCGGCCTCCCGTCCCGATATGCTGTCCGGTCTGCTTTCGGTGGCTTCGGAGTTTCGTTCCTGTCTGCTCGAACCCGAGCAGCTGATGGAACAGATGGAAGGTATGAGCCAAAAGCTGAGGGACATCTGTCTGATCTATACGGCTTATTGCGTTCAGTGTGCGGGCTATGCTGCGCATGGCAGTGACAAGATGGAACGTGCTGCAGAGTATATCACCGGGTTTGCAGGTGTACAGGACGCAGATATCTATATTTACGGATTCCAGGGGTTTACAGCGGCTGAGTACAGGATTATGAAGAACCTGATCGAGAGCGGTCATGATCTTGCCATCGCGCTCGATCGGGGAGAGGATACCCAGCTGTTTGCCGAGCAGTTTAAGACAACAGGTCGCCTGGAACGCCTGGCATCGGCTTCTGGTCGTCAGTGGGAAAGCATTGCTCCACCCATCGGTGTGTCTGGGAAGGCAGATTGTTTGGATATCCTTGCGAAAAGCATGTTTGATTTCTCTGTTCCCGTTTGGGAAAAGGGCAGTAAAGAAATTCAGCTTTACAGCTGCAAGGACGTTATGGAGGAGTGTGAACTGGCTGCAGGCATCTGTCGGCAGTTGGTTCTGGAGGAAAATACCCGCCTGAGGGACATTGCCATTGTGTCTGCCGATGCGGAAAAATATGAAAAATATCTGGAGCAGAGCTTTCAGCGTTATGGCTTGCCTCTTTATATCAGCCACCGTGAAGACCTGTTGGATAAGCCGGCAGCAGCTGCTGCATTAGGTGCATTTCGTGCTTTGGAAGATCATTTTTCCTTCCGATCGGTGCTGCGCTACATGAAGTCGGATCTTGTTGGTCTGACTCGTGAGGAACAGGAACTGCTGGAGAATTATGCCTATACATGGCAGATGCGCGGAAACAACTGGTTCCGTGAATGGACGCTGAGCCCGGAAGGTTATGACGGCCGCGAGGCTCCCGAAGAGCTGGAGACGCTCAACAGCATTCGAAAAAAACTGGTAGAGCCTTTGGAACATCTGAAAGAGAGTCTGCCGGCATCCGGACAGGCATCGATCTATATTGCGGCCATTCGCCGCCACCTGGAAGAAATTGGCCTGGAAGGGCAGATCGAGGCACGTGCTGAGCAGCTGAGAGTACAGGGTAGAACGCAGGAGGGGGCAGAATACGTTCAGATCTACGATATGATCCTTACAGCCCTCGATCAGTTTGAAGCGGCTTTTACCGAAGAGGAGTTGCAGAGAGCAGAAGTACTGCATCTGTTGGAACTCATGTTGGGCCAGTATTCCATCGGCACCATTCCTGTATCGCTGGACAGTATCGAGCTTTCTGATTTCCAGCGAGCGGCCTTTGGGCATGTGGATCATTTGATCATTCTGGGAGCGAGAGAGGGCGCAATGCCGCCTGTAGTCACCGGCGGCAGCTTGCTGAAAGAGCGCGACCGTATCCAGCTGGAAACCTGCGGCATTGAGCTGACCCAAAGCGATGAAGAGCGCACATTTGAATACATGAGTGATATTTATCAAGTGGCAGATAGCGCTGTAAAGGAAATCATCTTTACATATCCGCGCCGAGGTTTTGGCGGGAACTCTACTGCGAAGAGTTATCTTTTGGAACGAATTGAAGAAGTTTTCCCTCAAAGCCGCATGATCGATGCTGAGCAGATCCTTCGCCGCAACCGTCTTCTGGCAGAGATTCCGGCTTTTGAAGTGCTGAGCAGTCGGGATGATACTCCTGAGTCAATGGCGGCGCAGGCTTGGTTCAAGGGCAAGGCGGAGGCTGCGTATTTTGAGGCATTATGTCGTTATGCGGAAGCGCCGCGCCATGCCATTCGTGATCTGAATCGCGTCACCGGATTATATGGTGATACTCTTTATATGTCCGCTACTCGTGCCGAGAAGTTTTACAGCTGCCCCTTCTCCTTCTTCATGCAATATGGCATGAAAGCAAAAGAGCGCCGCAAGGCAGCCTTCGAAGCCACCAATGTCGGTACACTTGTTCATTATGTTGTCGAGAATGCTGTCCGCATCCTTTCGCTGGATCATTCCAAGCAATGTGATGCTGTGGTTGAGCAGTATGTGACAGAGTTTCTGCAGTCCCGTCTGGGTGGCAGAGAAGAAAAGACAGCACGTTTTATGGTCAATTACGATCGCATTACCGATAACATCAAGGCTATTGTACGCAATATTATGGAGGAACTTGCAGCCTCCGATTTTGTGCCTATTGCCTTCGAAATGAACTTTGGCGGCAAGGACGGTTATGTGCCCTATACGGTTCGAAGCGGAAGCACAAACCTGGAACTGCATGGCTCCATTGACCGTGTAGACGGTTATGTAAAGGATGACGTGCTTTATCTGCGTGTGTCCGACTATAAGACGGGCAGCAAAGTTTTTACGCTGTCGGACATTCTGGATGGCCTCAATATGCAGATGTTCATCTACATGCTTATGCTGAGGGGTGTTGATACAAAAACTTTATCGGCATTGGGACAGGCTCGGTTGGGTCAGCCCAGCCATGCCGCCTACTCCTGTGCGGCTCTTTATATTCCGGCAAAGAGTCCCTATGTGCATATGTCAGCAGACAGTTCTGCGGCAGAAATCGAAGAACAGCGGGAAAAGAAGGTCAAGCGCAGTGGCATCGTCTGTGAGGATGATGACCTGATCGAAGCATTGGAACATAGCAAGGAAGGCAAGTACCGCTTCCTGCCCGTCAGTCGTACGGCCAAGGGGGCGTTGTCCTCCACTTCGCAGGTGGCTGATATGGAGGAGATCGGAGATCTGATCTGTGAAACCGAACGCAATCTGGCACGTATGGCCGGCCGTATTTCCGGCGGAGAGATCGCAGCATCGCCCTATAGCCGCGGCGGCATGAAGTATTGTGACTGGTGTCCGTATCGTGCGGCTTGCCAGTTTGATACGGGTATGTCGGGAGATCGATACCGCTACATTAAAAAACAGAAAAAAGATGCTGTGATTGCAAAGATCAGGGAGGAGGACGAACATGGCAGTTGAGTTTACAAAAGAACAGCAGATGGCCATCGACAGCCGTGACTGCGCCTTGATCGTTTCTGCTGCGGCAGGTTCGGGCAAAACCGCCGTTCTGGTTCAGCGTGTCATAGGTCTGCTTTGCGATCCGGTTGATCCCTGTGGTGTCGATCAGCTGTTGGTCGTTACCTTTACCAATGCAGCAGCGGCCGAGATGCGTGAAAAGATCAGTAAGGCCCTTTATCAGAAAATTTCCGAAAATCCGGGAAATCTGCGTCTGCGCCGTCAGCTTTCGTTGCTGCCGGCTGCACGGATCCAGACAGTACATTCTTTCTGTCTGGACCTTGTTCGGGAACATTTTGCTCTTTGCGGCGTGCCTGCCGATTTTTCGATTGCCGATCAGACGCGTTCCGATGAGCTTCGCGCACAGGCTATGGAAGATGTACTGGAAGAGCTCTATGCCGAGAAGTCGGAGAGTTTCATGGCGCTTTGTGATGCGCTGGCGGAGGAAAAAGGCGACCGGCTGCTGACCGAAGTTATTTCGGAGCTTTATGACCGCCTGGTCAGCCATCCGGATCCGCTGGGTACATTGTGTCGATTTACTTCTGCCGAGGGACAGAGCCTTTGGAAGGAGATCCTGCTGGACGATGCGCGCAGACGATTGACCGATGCCGAAGAAGAGCTTCGGGCAGCAAGAGAGCTCATGAACAGCTATCCTGACTTGGTGCAGAAATACGGACCTGCTTACGATGATCTCCTGCAGTTTGCAGAGGCGGGCAGAGCGGCCATGGAGCAAGGATGGAACATGGCTTATGACCATATCCATAGTTTTGTCAATCCCAAGCTGGCGGCCATTCGCGGCTTTGAAGATAAAGCGCTCCTTGAGTATTTCAAAGAAGCCAAAAGTACTTTCGCCGACGAGATCAGTGCATTACGCAATAATGTATTTATCCTTCGGGAAGAAGCCGATGCGCCGTATATCAAGAGTAATCTGTTGGCGCTGCAAGGTCTTTGTATGGCAGTTGAACGATATATGGAGCAGTACAGCGCGTTGAAACTGCGCCGCGGTCTGTTGGATTTTTCCGATCTGGAGCATTACGCATTGGGGCTGCTGCAGGATGAGGAGGGCAAACCTTCGCCGTTGGCTGCAGAAATCTCGGAAGGTTTGCGTGAAGTTCTGGTCGATGAATATCAGGATACCAATGACGTTCAGGATACCATATTCCGTCTGCTGACGGAGGGGGCTCGTGCCAGCTTCTATGTCGGCGATGTCAAGCAGAGCATCTACCGCTTCCGTATGGCCAAACCGGAGATCTTTATGGATAAATACCTGAATTATAAAGATCTGGAAGCAGGAATGCGAGAGGAACAGGCACGCCTTTCCCTCAACCGTAATTTCCGATCCCGCAGGGAAGTGCTGGATGTATGCAATCATGTATTCCGTGCCTGCATGAGCCGGTCTTTCGGCGATGTGGATTATACAGAGGATCAGGCGCTTCACCCCGGCGCGCCTTATTCGGGTGAGGTTCGAAGCCATCTGGAAATTATCGATTTTGCCCAAAAGGGAGAAGGCGATGATGATGAGCCCGAAAAGGCACAGGCGGAGGCTATTTATGTGGCCAATACCATTCGCAGCATGCTGGCCAATGAAACTGTTCTCAATCCATTTACAGGAGAGCGTCGTCCGGCAGAACCCGGGGATTTTGCCGTTCTGCTCAGTTCTTTTGCCAATAAATCGGGTTATTTTATCCGTGAATTGGAACGGCTGGGTATTCCGGTCAGCGGCGGAAAGAAGGATTTCTGGAACAGCATGGAGATCCTTGTCATTCTGTCCTTCCTTCGTGTGTTGGATAACCGCCGACAGGATATTCCGCTGATTGGTCTGCTGCGTTCGCCTCTGTTTTTCTTTGATGCCGATGACCTTGCGGCTATCCGTCTCGAAGATAAACAGGTTTGTTTCTATGAAGCACTGGAACGTTATGCCGAAAAAAATGAAAAGGCCGCTGAGTTCTGTCGTATGCTCGAGCGATATGTTGCCTATGTACCCGATATGGCACCTTCTGATCTGATCCGCATGCTGTATGGTGACCGATCGATGCTGGCTGTTTTTGGCGCAATGGATGGAGGCGAAGAGCGCAAGGAGAATCTGCGCCGCTTCTATGACCTTGCCCTTGAATATGAGGGCAGCGGCCATCGTAGTCTGTTTGATTTTCTGCTGTATATCGATGGACTGATGGAACAGGGAACACCGCCCGGCCAGGAAGAGGGAGATGGTGTACGGATCATGAGCATCCATAAGTCCAAGGGCCTGGAGTTTCCCTTTGTCTTTTTGCCGGATCTCAATAAGAACTTTAATTTTGATGACAGTACCCGTCCGGTTATCATCCATGATCGTTTGGGTATCGGTCTGCGTTTGCGTGTGCCTGAGAACCATACAGAATACACAACGCCTATGCATACAGCGATAGCTGCGGCCACCCGTCGTGAACTGGCCAGCGAAGAGATGCGCAAACTTTATGTTGCCATGACCCGAGCCAAGGAAAAACTCATCATGGTGGTCAGTCTCCGAAATTATGAAAAGACCATGCAGAATATTGAAGATGATCTGCGTGCCCGTGGAATTACACCCGGTTGGCTCAGTCGACGCAGCAATGCTTCCTATTGGCTGCTGGCGGCTTTTCGTACCCCTTGTCCGTCCATGACACGGGAGATCCTTCCCATTGCATCTGTCGAGCGTGGAAAACGTTGGAAAGGGCAGACGGAACTGAACACAGACTGTGCCGATGAAAAACTGTTGGCCATGCTGGATCGTTCCGGGGAAAGTTATGCCTTTGAAGCGGTTACGCGCCTGCCGTCCAAGCTGACTCCTGCCAATACACGTCGTTTGCGCGGAGAAGAAGAGGAAGCCTTTATCGCCCGTAAGGGTGGTCGGAATGTCATTCTGCCCCATCCATGGCAGGAAGATGGAGAAGAACGCCGCCTGCGGCTGACAGCAGCCCAGCGAGGCAGCGCTATCCATCGTTTTATTGAAAAGGCTGATCTGACCCTTTGTACCTCAGTCGAGGCAATCAGAGCACAGGCTGCATCCCTCCATCTGCAAAAGGTGCTGACCGAAGAAGAAGCCCGTGCAGTCAATGCCAATATGATCCTTGGGTTTACCCAAAGCCCCTGGGGCCGACGCATGGCCGCAGCTGAGGTCATTCGGGAATATGAGTTTTCGGCACTCTTTACGCCGCAGGAACTGGAGCTTGGCCCTTATGAGGATGAGCAGATTCTGATGAACGGTATCATCGATATGATGCTCGTTGAACAAGATGGATTGACTATTCTTGATTTCAAGACCGACCGTATCGAACCGGGCGGGGAAGAGGAAGCGGTACAGAAGCACAAGCTGCAGGTGGAGATCTATGCACGTGCTACCGAAAAAATTTTTGGTCGCCCCGTGAAGGAAAAACTGGTATTCTTCCTGCGCACCGGAAAAGGTCAACTTTTATAAGTGGATCATCCTGCCCGGTACATTGCGCACAGCAGTAGCTCAAGAACAATAAGTGAGACAATAAGCATACTAAAAAGGCATCGCCAAATGGCGATGCCTTTTTGATTGATGTTCGTAATAATAAAAAATTAGTATGCCAGCTCGAGGCCGTAGCTGTTGGCTGTAACGACGTAGTTGCTGGCGATCTCAGTATAGTAAGCAGCGTACTGTTCGTCCAGCAGAGCAGCACGGGCTGTAACTTCCCAGGAGCTGTCGCCTTCAGAGACGAAGTAGATGATGTGGTAACCGTAGACAGTCTTGACGATCTCGACGTCGCCGGCCTTGCGGCTGCTGTCGAAGCACCAGTCGTTGAACTCGGTGACAGTCTGGCCTTCTGCAAAGTTTTCCATCAGACCGAAGGAAACAATGGAACCTGCATCCTGGCTGTACTTGACGACCAGATCAGCGAAGGATTCTTCGGTCTGCTCGCCGCTCATGTACTCGGCCATGATCTCATTGATCTTTGCCTCAGCAGCAGCGTTGATAGCTTCAATCTCAGCGATTTCTTCTTCTGTAGCATCTTCAGCAGCTTCCTCTGTGCGGATCAGCAGGTGGCGAGCCGAAACGGTGCGTTCAGCGGGCAGGTATCTGTCGATGAAGTAAACGACCTGGATTGCCATTGTTGTGTCGACAACGGTAACGTCGCCTTCTTCGCGGCCTTCTTCACCACACCATGCCAGCAGGGCAGAGGAGCTTGCGTTGGACAGAGCGCCGCCGACATTCAGAGTTGCATCGTCATCAGCGAAGTTCTCGGCATCTTCAGGATCACAGTACTCGCGTGCCAGTTCGATGAAGCTTTCTTCATCGGTCAGCTTGGACAGGAACTCAGCAGCCTTGGCTTCAGCATCTGCAATGTTCTGCTGTGTCATCTCGTCAGCCTCTTCCTGGCTCTTGGGAGCGCCTTCGGAAGTATCGTCTGCCTTGTAGGTGACCTTTTCATAGGGGAAGGAGAAGTATCTGTAGTCGACCAGGTCGAAGGAAGCTCTGTTCTCATCGTAGTAAGCCTTTACATCAGCATCGGAAACTTCCAGAGTTGCGATGTAGTCATTATAATAGTTGACCGATGTGGCGCGGATCTGAGCAGTTTCTTCGATATCTGCCAGGGAGATAGCCGAACCGTAGACAGCGTCGATGTACTCTTCCAGGGTCATATCGTAAGCTTCTGCAGCTGCACGGTAGGCAGCCATTTCGGCCAGGTACTGGGGATCATCTTTGGAAGCCAGTTCGTAGCCGTTCTCCAGAGCGGTCAGGTAGAGCGAGTAGGTCTCAGCGATCGCATACTGTGTGGTCGCGTGGAGATAGTCGCCCCATGTGCCTTCGCCGTAGGGCTGTGTTTCCAGGGGCTGGGAGAGGTCAACACCGTAGTACAGAGTCAGGTCTGTAGCATACTGGTTGATGAAGTTGATCTCTGTGGTCTTGTAGTAGATTCTGTACTGCTTGGCGTTGATCTTTTCGCCGCCGAAATCCAGTGCCTCAATCTGGCCCATCAGGATGCCGGTTCTGGACAGAAGGCCGAATGCGCCGACACCGATGAAGGCGACGACCAGCAGACCGATCAGCGCGTTGCGTACGAGGGTGCCTGTCGATTTCTTCTCGGCAGGGGTTGCGTTGTTGTTTGCCATAATGTAACCTCTTTTTTTAAATTTTACGTCAAGTATTTTACAATAAACTCTTGACAGCATTGTTACGAACATGTAAATTATCAAATATATGGACAAAAAAGTCAATCCTTTTTTGTGCAGAATACGCACAGAAATTTTTCGTTTTTTTGCTGAAAAACACTTGCAATTTCTGTGCAATGGTGTTAAAATACCGTTTGTATGTTATTCAGCTAAGATGCGAGGTGAAATAGAGTGAAAGAGGCTATCCATCCCAACTACAAGAAGACAACAGTTACATGCGCATGTGGCAACACCTTCGTAACAGGCTCCACAAAGGAGAACCTGCGTGTTGAAATCTGCTCCAACTGCCACCCCTTCTTCACAGGTAAGCAGAAGCTGGTCGACACCGGCGGACGCGTCGAGCGCTTCAAGAAGAGATTCAACATCGACTAATCTCTTTAAAAAGCAATCCAATGAAAAAAGAAGCAGGCTGCTTGCTCAGGCAAGCGGCCTGCTTTTTTATGTTTTAGCGGGATCGGGCAGAAATTGCTGTCGGTTAACAGTTGATAAAATTGACAGAATACCTTATAATAAAGAAAATAGGTAAATTTGCGTCTGTTCGTTTTGAAGCAAAACAAATCAGACAGATCTCTTTATATAATAGGATGAATGAACATGAGTGAAGAAAGAACCACTTTGGAAAATAAGACCGAACGTGCCGTACTGATCGGCCTTTGCTGTGAAGGTTTGCGCGACTTTGAAAGCTCCGATGATATTACGATGGTCGAGCTGGAAGAACTGGTCAAGACTGCCGGCGGTGAGACTGTTCTGACCTTTATGCAGAACCGCTCGACGCCCGATCCCAAAACTTTTATCGGTGAAGGCAAGGCAGAGGAGATCGCCGAAGCCATCAAGGTCAATGAGCTGGATCTTGCTGTCTTTGACAATGAACTCTCGCCCTCACAGACCCGCGCACTGGAGAAGGCGCTCAACTGCCGCGTCATCGATCGCAATGCGCTGATTCTTGATATCTTTGCCGACCGCGCCAGAACTGCCGAAGGTAAGCTGCAGGTCGAGCTGGCGCAGTATCAGTATATTCTGCCCCGTCTGTCGGGCATGTGGGGCCATCTGGTTCGTCAGAACGCCAGCGGCGGCAAGAGCCCCATCGGTACTCGTGGTCCCGGTGAGACCCAGCTTGAGACCGACCGTCGACACATCCGTCGTAAGATCCAGAAGCTGGAGAAGGAAATCGACGATGTCAAGCGCATCCGTGCCACCCAGCGCAAGAAGCGCGTTGAGAATGAGATGAAGCTGGTCTGTATCGTCGGTTATACCAATGCCGGCAAGTCGACCCTGCTCAACAGCCTGACCGGTGCAGGTATCCAGGCGAAGGATCGTCTGTTTGATACCCTGGACCCTACCACACGTTCCATGGAGCTGCCCGATGGCCGCAAGGTACTGATCTCCGATACCGTAGGTTTTATCCGTAACCTGCCCCATCATCTGGTCGATGCCTTCCGTGCCACATTGGAAGAGCTGACTTATGCCGATATTCTGGTTCATGTCATCGATGCTTCGGATGATCAGTGGGAGATCCAGGCCGAGGTCGTTGAAAAGCTGATCCAGGAACTGGGTGCTTCCGATACCCCTCGCATCACCGTTTTCAATAAGGTCGACAAGCTGCCTGAAGTCATGCTGCCCCGTCAGACCGATGCCATCTACTGCTCGGCACTCAAGGGTATGGGTCTGGAGACCCTGCAGAACCGTATCGTTGATATTCTGGGTGAAGGCACTAAGAAGGTCACTTTTGTTCTGCCTTATTCCGATGGCCATGTTCTGCAGACTCTCTATCGCGATGCCAATGTTCTGCGTGCCGATTATATTGGCGAAGGCATCGAGATCGAAGCCATCTGCGATAAAAAAGCGTTGGGTCGTATTCGCGACTATCTGCCCGAATCGGAATGGAGGGAGAAAGAACCGTGGGAGGAATAAAGCCTTACCGTGTCCCTGCCGGAGAGGGCGAAGATGTCCTTATCGAAAAGAAATCCCGCTTCATAGGTCATGTCTACAAAGTCGAAACCGTAGAAGAGGTCAATGAGATCCTGGCAGCTCAGCGTAAGAAATACTGGGATGCCACCCATGTGGTTTATGCGTATATTCTGAAAAACGGCGTCATGCGTTTTTCTGATGATGGCGAGCCCCAGGGCACATCGGGTATGCCGACGCTTGAAGTTTTCCGTAAAGAAGAGATCAATGACGTTCTATGTACCGTTGTCCGTTATTTTGGCGGTACATTGCTGGGTGCCGGTGGATTGGTTCGTGCTTACAGTAAGGCGGCAAAGATGGCGCTGGATGCGGCAGGTATCGCCGTCATGCAGCCGCACCTCGAGGTTCTGGTCGATTGCCCCTACAGTCTGCTGGAGATCGTTCGTAAGCGCTTTGATAACTTCGAAGCAGTAGAGGAGAGTGCCGATTTTGGTGCCAGTGTTCTGCTGACGGTTTATATGCCCACCGGTCAGTTCGAAGGCTTCTGCGCCGATATCATCGATGTGACCAATGGTCAGGTCGAGCCGATGGCCGGCGAAGAAAAGCTTTTTGCCCGACGCATCACAGAATAAGCGGAAAAGAAAAAATCTGAAAAAATATTAAATTTTTTGAAAAATCGGGAGCCAAAAGGCATCCGTTTGCGTATTATATAATGTAGGCGATTTTTCGGGGAGGTGAGAGCATGGCGCTGCCACAAAGTTTTCTGGACGAATTGATCTATCGATGTGACATCGTCGAAGTCATCTCCAGATATGTCACGCTCAAAAGAAGCGGCTCGGGTTATGTAGGCCTGTGTCCCTTCCACAATGAAAAGACCCCATCTTTTTCGGTTTCAGGCGATAAGCAGTTTTTCCACTGCTTTGGCTGCGGCGAGGGCGGTAATGTAATCACCTTTATTATGAAGGAAGAAAACCTGCCCTTCATGGAAGCAGTCAAATTGCTGGCGGATATGTACGGTATGACCGTCCCGGAAGATGAGGGAGGAAACGATGCTGCACGTCGGCATCGCGAGCGCCTGCATGCCCTCAATAAAGAAGCTGCTCGTTTCTTCCATGCCTGTCTGATGGGCCCGGAGGGGAAAGGGGCGCTGGAATACCTGCTGGGGCGCGGTCTCAGCAAAAAGACCATCACATCCTTCGGGTTAGGTTATGCACCTGCCGAATGGGACAGGCTCTGTCGAGCTATGATGGACAAAGGATTTAC
>JAFYOK010000271.1 GCA_017560175.1 Clostridia bacterium
CCGAGTGCCGCCACGTTACCCGTTGGGAACTGGATGTTTACTGCCCCGATCATCCGCTGCTGGTCAAGCACAAGTCGGGCCACATGGGTGTATTCAACTCGGCAGCGCTGGCATGGCTGGGCATTGATGAAGATACGCCCTGTCCTCCCGGCGGTGCCATGGGTCGGGATGCCGATGGCCGACTGAACGGCTATATGGAAGAAGCGGCGCTGTCGGTGCAGGTGCGCCGTATGCCCACCATCGACCTTGCCGCCTATATGCAGAGCATGAAAAAGGCCCAGCAGGTCTATTTCTCCTATGGCATCACCACTGCCCAGGAGGGTGCCATCCGCAACATTCTGCCCCAGCTGTATGCACAGGGGGTGGAACAGAAGATGTTCGATATTGAACTGATCGGCTATGCCGACCTGAATACCATGGACAAGGTAGAGGCGTTTCTGCCCGAGTGCCGAAAGGGCTATGCGGGCAATCTCCGCGTGGCCGGATACAAGATCTTCCTGGATGGTTCACCCCAGGGACGTACGGCCTGGATGCGGCAGCCCTATCGGGGCGGAGAAGCCGATTACGTCGGCTATCCCATGATGGAGGATGAAGCCGTCCGAGATGCCGTCCGCCGTGCCTGCCGGGAGAAGGTACAGATCCTGGCCCACTGCAACGGCGACATGGCCTGCGAGCAGTTCCTGGCCGCCTGCGAAGCTGTGCAGGCCGAAGGCTATGATATCGCATCTCTGCGGCCCGTCATGGTTCATGCACAGCTGCTGGGGGCCGATCAGATCGGCAGAGCAAAGAAACTGGGCATGATCCTTTCCTTCTTTGTGGCCCATGTATGGCATTGGGGCGATGTCCATGTCCGCAACTTCGGCCCCGATCGCGGCGAGCATATTTCGCCCGTGGCACTGGCTGTGCAGCTGGGTATTCCTTACACCTTCCACCAGGATGCTCCCGTCATCAAACCTGATATGATGGAGACGGTCTGGTGTGCCGTCTGCCGTCGCAGCAAGTCGGGCAGGATCCTTGGCCCCGAACTGGCGGTATCGGTGGAACAGGCGCTCCATGCCATCACCCTCGGTGCGGCCTATCAGTACGGGGAAGAGGACTGCAAGGGCTCTATCGCCCCGGGTAAGGCGGCCGATTTTGTCATCCTCGACCGTGATCCCTTTGCCGTATCCAAAGAAGACCTGCGAACAATCAGAGTCTGTGCCACTGTCAAGGGCGGCAGGACGGTATTTGAGAGATAAGTTTTATATCGGGTGAATGTAGGGGACGGGTTCCCCGTCCCGCGGGAGGCGAAACGCCTCCCCTACATAGGTTTGCAGCCTTTTAATCAAAAAAAGAGTCGCTGTGAAGCGACTCTTTTTCTATGCGTACAGGTTTATTTCTGATAGTTTCTCGGGCCGTAGATGGCAGAGCCGACACGGACGATGGTGGCTCCCTCCAGGATGGCTTCCTCAAAGCTGCCGCTCATGCCCATGGACAGGGTATCGATGGGCAGGTCGGGATAGCGCTCCCCAAGCTGTGTATACAGGCTGCGGAGGGCGGCGAAGTAGCCGCGGTTTTCTTCGGAAGTCGAACCGGCAGGGGGGATGCCCATCAGACCGCGCAGGCGGATATGGGGCAGGGCAGCAGCCTGCTCAGCCATGGGCCACAGCAGTTCGGCACCGGCACCGGTCTTGCTGGCTTCATCTGCCAGATTGAGTTCCAGCAGGATGTCCTGAACGATGTCCTGCTTGGCGGCTTCCTTCTCGATGGCTTCCAGCAGGCGCAGGCTGTCGACACTCTGGATGAGGGTGGCCAGACCGACCACCTTCTTGACCTTGTTGGTCTGCAGATGGCCGATGAAATGCACGGGCTTGCCCTTATAGGCATGGGCTGCGGCATGGGCCACCAGCTCCTGCATGTGGTTTTCACCAAAGC
>JAFYOK010000272.1 GCA_017560175.1 Clostridia bacterium
CATGCAACTATCTCTTTTTGCACTTTTTACAGTACGCGTTGCAAAAGTGTTGCAGAAGCATTTTCATCAAAACATAAAGTGCCCGAAAGCCCTTTGTTTCCAAGGGTTTCCGGGCACTTATAAGCCAGTTGATATTATTCGATTATTCCCACTCGATTGTGCCGATGGGCTTGGGTGTCAGATCCATGCAGACGCGGTTGATACCTTCGACCTCGTGTGTGATACGGTCGGTGATGTGGTGCAGGACAGCGTAGGGGATCTCTTCGATGGTGGCTGTCATAGCGTCGACAGTATTGACGGCGCGGATGATTGCGGGCCAGCCTTCGTAGCGCTTGCCGTCGCGGACACCGACGCTCTTGAAGTCGGGAACTGCGACAAAGTACTGCCATACGTGGTTCAGGTTGTTCTTGTCGAACTCCTCACGCAGGATAGCATCAGCCTCACGCAGCGCTTCCAGACGGTCGCGTGTGATGGCACCCAGGCAGCGGACACCGAGGCCGGGGCCGGGGAAGGGCTGACGATAGACCATAGCGTGGGGCAGGCCCAGAGCCTCACCGACAACGCGGACTTCGTCCTTGTACAGCAGAGCCAGGGGCTCGACCAGTTCCATCTCCATATCTTCGGGCAGACCGCCAACATTGTGGTGTGCCTTTACGCCCTTGGACTCGATAATGTCGGGGTAGATTGTACCCTGTGCCAGGAAGGAGATGCCTTCCAGCTTAGCAGCTTCTTCGTCAAAGATCTTGATGAACTCTTCGCCGATGATCTTGCGCTTCTTCTCGGGCTCAGCAACGCCGGCCAGCAGATCGAGGTAACGATCGGTAGCATCGACATAGATCAGGTTGGCATCCAGCTCTTCGCCGAAGACCTTGATAACATCTTCACTCTCACCCTTGCGCATGAGACCATGGTTGACATGGACGCAGACCAGCTGCTTGCCGATAGCCTTGATCAGCAGGGCAGCAACGACGGAAGAGTCAACGCCGCCGGACAGAGCCAGCAGGACCTTCTTATCGCCGACCTGGGCGCGAACCTGAGCGACCTGCTCATCAATAAAAGCAGCAGCCAGTTCAGGTGTGGTGATACGTGCCATAGATTCGGGACGTACAATTTCAGACATAATATGTTCCTCCAATTCACACGGATTTAAACGAACTTTTGATGGAAACATTATAATGCAAATTTGTTCTCACTGCAAGGTTTTCTTTCTTACAATGCAGTAAAAGAACTCCATTTAATACATGATAACGGCACGGACGGGGCAGACCGGGCTGCAATAGCCGCAGGTCAGACATTTGGTATGGTCGACTTCGGCCAGACCATTGTCGTTCCAGTAGATGGCCCCGGCCGGACAGGCTGCCTTGCAGGCACCGCAGCCCTCGCAATCCTCCTGGTTGACATAGACCTTCTTTTCCGAAACATCGGGATTGTAGCCGGGATCCATGCGGCCTTCCATATAATCCATAAGGTCATCGACTTCGCGGGTCTTGCCAAAGCCGATCATGACAGAATCGAGAGCAGACAGACCAAAAGCATAGTCCAGTGCCTGCTGATAGTGAACGGTCAGGCTGCCGCCGCCAAAAGCCTTCATGCCAAATACACCCTTACCTGCCGCTTTACAGGCTTCGATGGCCTGTTCCATCTCTGTGACCGAAGCAAAGGCATCGCCGCGGCGGATGCCCAATCCGGCATAGTTGATGAGGGGGAAAACCACATCCAGTTCGGGCATCGATGCCGCCTGTTCGGTGATATCCACATGGTGTGTGGAAAGGCCGATGGCACGAACCAAGCCCTGTGCCTTGGCATCGATCAGCGCCTGCCATGCGCCGCTTCGCTCTTCCATCTGGCCGGGACGAACTTCGTGCATGAGGAATATGTTGATGACCTCTCGATCGACGGCAGCCTGCGCTTCACGGATAGCTTCCATCATGCCTTCATAGTCGGCACAAAGGGATTTGGAACAGAGGACGATATCGTCATAGGTGCAGCCTTCCAGAGCCTTGCTGATGTAGGGATAGGTATTATAATACTGGGCTGTATCGATAAAGCGGATGCCGCGATCGAGGGCATGACGCAGAATGGCAGCTCCCTCTTCCAACGGCAGAGCCAGCTGGCTGGGCCCCATGGGGAGGACACCAAATCCGGCGGCGGTGACTTCGATGCCGGTATTTCCCAAAAGATTCTTTTTCATACAGATCTCCAAAACAATCATTTTTGTTTCAATTATAAAACAAGGCGACACGGCCTGCAAGCACCACACATTTGCATAAATGAGAAAAGAACGCAGAAACTACTTCTGTCAATTTAAATACGGAGGAACCTTTATGCGTAAAAAAATATATCTCGCACCTCTATGCACATTGGCCTGTATCCTGACCATGGCCGCACTTTCCCCTGCCCTTGCCCGATGGAAGGAAGAGCTGCCGGTCATGGCTCCGATCTCTGTATCGGCTGGGATGGGTGAAACCGTGCGGTTTTCAGCCGATGATTTTAAGGCAACAGGGGATGAGCTTTCGGGTATTGTGGTACAGAGCCTGCCCACCGGCGGTATTCTGACCCGCGGCGGCGAAACGCTGACCGAAGGCAGCGTCATCCCCACGGCATCACTGGGAACGTTGTCCTTTATCCCCAATGATCCGCAGGTCGATCTGCTGACCCATTTTTCTGTCCGCCCCATCTTTGCCGATAAAGGTGCCGCCCAAGACACGGTTGCTGTTTCCATCGACCTGAGCGACCGCCCCAACAGTACACCCATTGCTCAAAATATGACATTGGAGACCTGCTGTGGATTGCCATTGGCAGGACAGCTGTCGGCCATCGATCCCGACGGCGATGAGATGGCCTATGAACTGACCGCCCAGCCTCGTTATGGCTCGGTGACGCTGGAGGATGGTCGTTTTATCTATACCCCCACCGGCAGTAAGGCTCGCGCGGATGCCTTCACCTTTACGGCCATCGATCCTCGTGGCGCACGGTCGGAATCTGCCGCTGTGGTCATCGATGTCCGCGAAGCACAAAGCGGCCTGACCTATGCCGATATGGAAAATGACCCCAACCATTATGCCGCCGTCCGCCTGGCCGAGCTGGGTATCCTGCGCGGCGAGCAGATCGGTGACAATCATTTCCTTTCTCCCGATGCAGCCGTTTCCCGTGCGCAGTTCGTAGCTATGGCCGCTCGTCTGTTGGAATTACCGCTGCCCACAGCTGCTGTATCCACAGGTGCGGCAGATAATGTCGATGTACCTGTATGGGCAAGGGCATCTATGGCAGCGGCGCTGACCGACAACCTCATCGAAGGTGAACAGCAGAACGGCAATCGCGTGCTGCGTGCCGCCGACCCCATCACCATGGCCGAAACTGCCGTCATCCTCGACCGTATGCTCTGCCTGCAGGATGATGGCCGAACGGTGGATTATGCGGCGGCTGTCCCCACATGGGCAGCACAGGCGGTGGTCAATACCGTCGAGGGTGGGTATCTGCCTCTTGCAGACGGCAGTTTTGATCCCTCAGCCCCTCTCACCCGTTCGGAAGCTGCAGCCTGCCTGTATCGGGTGTATAAGGCCCTGCACACCGAAGACTCTTTTTGGGATATTTTTTAGGATATAGGAAGACCGCCTCGAATTGAGGCGGTCTTTTTGTGGTTATATTCCGAACGGCCAAATGGCCGCCCTCATCCGTCGCTCTGTCGAGCGCCTTCCCTGTGTATACCCATAGGGCACTTAGGGAAGGGGGACCATCGAAGATGGTGGATGAGTTGTTTATTCTATTCAATCCTTATCGGAAAGAAAAATCGTGTCCTTCGAACGAATTGATTAGACAACTCATCAGTCTGCTCCGCAGCCAGCTTCCCTTACACAGGGAAGCCTTTTGTTGGGACGATGTGGGCATCGTCCCCTACTCGACAGTTAACTCCTTACGGCGCTGCTCTTCCTCAATGCAGGCTCTTCTCATACACTCACACATACGGTTGCCTACATAGCCGCGGTCGCCGCACTTGGGGCAATCGGGCGGAATCTGAATATAGCTTTCGTCCTTGCCCAGCGATGCCAGGATCCGACGGCGCTGTTCCATCAGATTCTGATGCTGCTGTTCGAGATCTGCGATATCGACCAGTGTACCGCCCAGACCTGCACGGGCCTTGCGGATGGTGATCTGGCGGAGATCGATCTCATTCTGTGCGAACTCGGGGCTGTGCTTACGCAGCTCTTCCAGATGGCGGCGCTGCTGCTCTTCACGGGCTTCGCGCTTCTGATCCAGCCTGCGTGTGACAACGGTGGTGACACTCTCGACAGGTGCAGCCTGCTTGCGCTCGGGCTGCTGGGGTGCGGCAGCCGTACCCTCGGCACGCTCGACCTGTTCACGGGTATGGAGGTTCTTATTGTGCCAGTCTTCAAGGATCTTATGGAGGTATTTCCAGGTCAGCTTACCTGTGCGCAGAACGGTTCGATCATAAGCCATGCGGATCATCTCGTCATCCATGCCCATGTTCTGCCATGCCTGGATATACTTGGCCTCGGTCTCGGAAGGTCGGCGGTCGCCCATGCCGAAGATGGCCATGATGCGGCGGCGCTCAGAAGCCTTCTTATCCATTTCGTCGGCCATATCGGCGGCAGCAGTATAGGTCAGTACACCTCTGTCGTGCCACTCATAGGCGCGGCGTTCCAGTTCACGGGCGCTGAGGCGGCCCTTGGCCTTGCAGTAGTTGATCATCAGCAGAATGACATCGGCAGGCATATTGAGCTTGTCGTAGATGCCGTAGAGGATCTCAATTTCGCTCTTGCGGATGGCACGGCCCAGCGCCTGTTCCAGATAGTCGCAGATGCCGCTGAAGGTAGGGTCGGTGCGCTTGGCATCCAGCAATTCGGCAGGACTGTAGCCCATTTCGCGCAGTTCGGCCACGGCACCGGCCTGTTTGCAGATCTTATAAAGAATGAGCAGACTCTTGGCACG
>JAFYOK010000273.1 GCA_017560175.1 Clostridia bacterium
GTGAACGGGCTCGAACCGTCGACCTCTAGCGTGACAGGCTAGCGTTCTAACCAACTGAACTACACGGCCAATTTGCAGTCGCTGCGAAGTGGTGGAAACAACAGGGCTCGAACCTGTGACCCCCTGCTTGTAAGGCAGGTGCTCTCCCAGCTGAGCTATGCTTCCGTAGCTCGCAGCGACATGATTTATTATACTCATGACCCCCCTATTTGTCAACACTTTTTTCAAACTTTTTTCAAGAAATTTTAAAAGTGTTTTTCCGCAACTTTCCAAGTACAAATATGGGGTTTTTAATCAAAAATGGGCGGTTTTTACAACCGCCCATTTAAGTTGTTTATTTTTGTTTTTGGCTGCTCTGAAAAGTTTTTTCGAAAATTTTCTCAGATATTTTCCAAGAAAATCTTAGACACGCATAAGCATTTCGCCGATCTCTTCACGGCTGAAAGCATACTCTTTGTCGCAGAACTGGCAGGTGACCTTAACGGTCTCCTCTTCTTCGTACAGGCGCTTCAGCTCCTCGCGGCCAACCGACAGAATGGCAGCTTCGACCTTCTCACGGCTGCACTTGCACTCGTAGTGGACTTCGTGCTGGTAAAGTTCTTCATAACCCATACGGTCGAGCATATACTCCAGAATAGCCTTGGCATCCATACCCTGCTCCATCATGGATGTAACGGTACGGCCTGCAGCAGCTTCTTCCTTGACGCGTTCTTCCAGGATGAATACGATCTCCTCGGGAGCACCGGGCAGCAGCTGGATCATATAACCGCCTGCCTGCTTGACCGACTGGTCAACATCGACCAGAACGCCCAGAGCACAGATGGTGGGCAGCTGCTCGCTGGCATAATAATAGTAAGCGATATCTTCTGCGATCTCACCCGACAGCAGCTCGACCTTGCCTGCAAAGGGCTCACGGTCGCCAACATCCTTCAGGACGGTCAGAACGCCTGCGCCGACACCTGCACCAACATCCAGCTTACCGGGTGCCTTACGGGGGATGTCAACACCGGGATTCTGTACATAACCGCGGACATTGCCGTCGCTGTCGGAAACAGCAACGATGGAACCCAGAGGGCCGTCACCGCGGAACTGCAGGGTGATGGAACCGTTGGGATCCTTGATCTCGTCACCCATCATGGATGCGGCAGACAGGCTGCGGCCCAGAGCGGCTGTGGCCAGAGGCAGGGTCTGGTGGATCTGGCGGGCATGCTCGACCAGCTCGGTGCTCTGGACGGCAACTGCCTTGATATAACCGTCGCGGGTCATACCGCGAACGATGAAGTCTTTTGTTGTGCTCATGTTGTTTTCCTCCATATATATCAGATCATGGTTTTATTTTTTAACGGCCGCAAAATAGAGGCGGTCGGTTTTATCATCGGCCTTATGCATGGCATAATCCTTATAGACACCGGCGATGCGGAATCCATTCTGCTCGAGGATCTCCTCGATCTTTTCACGGGTATAGGCGCGCTGGTAATGGGTTTCGCCATAGCGCTTGTAGCTGCCATTGTCCTGGCGCTCGAAGAGATCGACTGCATGGGCGGCACGCATGGACTTTTTATCATAGCCATACTGCCAGGCGGCAAAGAGGCCATCCTCTTCCCACAGGGCGCTGACGCCGTCGAGATCGGCAAACATCTTGGGGGTCTTGACATCAAAGACAAACAGACCTCCCTTGTTCAGAAACATGGAAACGCACTTGATGGCGCGCTTGATCTGCCACTGTTCGGTGAGATAATTGAGGCTGTCAAGGGCGCAGACGCAGCCGTCGACGGTGCCGTAGAGATCCAGCTCACACATATCCTGACAGATAAAGACCGGCTGCTGTTCCAGCTCGGCACACTTCTCCTGTGCCGCCACCAACATATCGGGCGACAGGTCGGATGCGATCATCTCGTAGCCCAGCTGCGAAAGCTCCAACGTCAGCGAGCCTGTACCGCAGGCCTGCTCTAAAATGAGGTTTCCGGGGATCTTATGCTTTTGAAAGAGTTTATCGGCAAAGGCGGCATATCCGGCATAATCGACATCAAAGGTCAATGTATCATAATGCCGGGCCAGCATGGTATACTGCTCGTCCATGGTATTCTCCCTTTGTTTAAAAATCTATGGTTTCCGGCA
>JAFYOK010000274.1 GCA_017560175.1 Clostridia bacterium
ACCTTGCCGTGTCCGCTGGCACCGATAATGATCAGTTCCTTATCCACGGCTGACGCTCTCTTCCTTTGTACCCATGAACTCTTCCATGGTGACCGATGTAGGCGAAGTGATGCCGTCACGCTTGAGCACCTTGCCGATGGTGCCGAACAGGATCTTCCAGTCGTTCAGGAAGGTGATGTTATCGACATACTGTACGTCGTATTCAAACTTCTTTTCCCAGCTGATGGCATTGCGGCCGTTGATCTGAGCCAGGCCGGTGATACCGGGACGAACCTCCAGGCGTCTGGCCTGCTGCGCATTGTAACGCTCGTTATAGCGGACATACAGGCAGCGTGGGCCTACCAGCGAACACTGGGTACGAATGACGTTCCAGAGGGAAGGCAGCTCATCCAGCGATGTGCTTCTCAGCAGCTTGCCGAAGCTGCCCAGGCGCTCTTCATCGGGCAGCAGGTTGCCGTCGGCATCTCTGGCATCCGACATGGAACGGAACTTGTACATATAAAAGGGCTTGCCGTCCTTCCCTGCTCTCTCCTGTCTGAAGATGACGGGAGAACCCAGATTTTTACGAATCAGGTAAGCCACAAACAGCAGCACCGGCGACAGAACAACCAGGCCGATGGCTGCAAGAATGACATCCTGAGGCACCTTGATATATTTTTCATAAAATCCTTGCTTATGTTTTGTGATCATAGGATCTCACCTTATTTGTAAGTTGTGTCTGTTACATGCCTGCGGCCAGATGCTCACTCATTCTTACAAGACGTACAGCGGCCTCGTCTCCCAGCTTGTCTTTCACGACAGTCAAAGCTGCCTGCAGATTGGGCTTTCGACCCTGCAGATTGTGGCAGTCGCTGGCCAGGAAAAATCCGGCATCCTGCTCCAGCAGCTTGAGAATGCTTCTTCTCCGGAAAAAGCCGCCCAGCAGATCATCGATACCCAGCTGAATGGGCACACCCAGGGCAAAGATCTCATCGAACAGATCGCGTTTCTGTATTTTCCGATAGCGGTCCAGATGGGCGATGATGGGGGTAATACCTGTTCTTGCCGACAGATGATAGATCTCGTCGATCATGCGCATGTTCCATGGCTCGAAGGGCAGCTCCAGCAGCATATAGCGGCTGTTGCCCAGGCACATCTCTTCCAGCCTCTCATCATAGGCCAGATTGGGGCCCCAGGCCACCTCTGCGCCCAGGCACAGACGGCCGGGCTGTTTTTTCCGCTCATCTGCCGGAAGAGCTGCAATGGCATTCTGCAGGGTCGTCATGGCTTCTGCACGGCGACGCAGAAATCTGTGGGAACTCTCTTTCCCGGGATAAAAATGGGAAGTCAGTGCAACAGTATTGATCCCCTGTGCCTTCTGCATACGCAGCAGCTCGAGGCTCATTTCCACATTCTTTGCACCGTCATCCATACCGGGCAGGATGTGTGTATGTAAATCGATCATTATTTATCGCTCTCGTCGGTCGGTGTGTGAACAGGTGCATTGGAATTATGGCCATAGCCATAGCCATAGCCGTAACCATATCCGTAGCCGCCATAGCCATAACCGCCGTAACCACGCTCATATCTTCCATACTTTCTGTAACGGTGATAGCGCTTATAGCGGTATTTGCTGTAGCCATAGGCGGTATTTTCCATATCAACGCCATTAAGAACGAAGCCCAGGATCTTGGCCTTGGCATATTCCATCTGCTCAACGGCAAAGGCAACGGCACCACGCTCCGACTGGTTGGCACGAACGACAAACAGAACGCCGTCACTCTTGGGCGCCAATACCATGGCATCGGTGACCATGTTGATGGGAGGTGTATCCAGAATGATAAAGTCGTAGTTTTTCTTGAGATTATCCAGCAGACGGGTCATCTTGCCCGAACCCAGCAGCTCGGAGGGATTGGGGGGAATGTCACCGGCCAGAATGGCATCGATACCCAGCGCCTCGACTTTGTGGATGGCCTGGCTCTGCAGCTCGGGCTGGATCAGCATGTTGCTCAGACCGATCGGGGAACTGATACCGATCAATCGGCCCAGCTTGGGACGGCGCATATCGCAGTCGATGATAATGACCCTTTTACCCTGCTGCGCATAGGAAATGGCCAGGTTTGTGGCCGTGATCGACTTACCTTCACTCTGCATGGAGGAGGTAACGATGATGGTGCTGCAATCCTTTTCCTCTGTCAGCGCAAAAGTAACGTTGGTACGCATGGTTTTGTAGGCCTCGCGCAGGAAGAAGTCACTCTTGTGGCTCAGCAGGAACTGCTGCTCGCCTTCGATGGAACGGGAGCCCGAGTTCTTCTTATTCTTCTTTTTTCCAAAGAGAAACTCAAACATTCTTCTCCCCCTCCTTCTTTTCGCTTATTTTTGCAGTGTCGTATCCATAGCCGTAACCACTCTTGTGGCTGCGTCTGGTGGAAATCTGATCAAAATTGGGGATCTGACCCAGGATGGGATAGTCATACTGAGAAACCAGATCTTCGGCTTCCTTGATGCGGACATCCATCAGGAACAGAATGGTAATCCATGCAACGGCAACAACACCGCCGACAATGCCGCCCAGTACAGTATTTCTGGTGTAGCTGGGGGTATAACGCATCTTGGGGACAGTTGCATAGTCGATGATCTTGGTCGAGCTGCCTTCTACAATGTTGGCGATCTCAGTGGGAATAACCTCGGCGATGGCGTTGGCGATGCGCGCGGTCATCTCAGGATCGGGATGGGAAACGTAGACCTTGAACAGCTCGGTCTCATCGATCTGCGCTGCCGACAACATGCCGCGGATCTGATTTGCGTCATAATCAACCTCTGCAGCCTCGGCGACCTTATTGAGAACGGTATCGCTGGAGATGATCTTGATATAGGTCTGTACCAGCTGCTTGGATGTGCTCAGCGAGCTGCTGGAAATACTCTCGATCTGGTTACCTGCACGAATGTTGTTGACATAGGCGGTGATGTTGGCTTTATAGAGCGGTGTGATGCACTGCTTGGTGTAAACCAGGCTGGCGCAGGCAAAGAAGATGCCGCAGAACATAATGAGCCACCAGTTTGCCAGCCAGCGCATCAAGAGCTTCTGCAGATCGATCTCGATGGCATCGTTTGCATCATTTATCGATTTTCTCATAACATTTCCTTCTTAAAACTCAATGTATTTTATATTCCATCAATTACAAACAGTATTGAATCTACTGCTGTTCAAAGCACTTTTTAATGACATCGATAACGTAATCCTGCTCTTCAGCGGTCATCTTGATGTCGCTGGGGAGGCACAGACCTCGGGCGAAGATATCTTCATCCACGGGCTTTTCACAGGCCGAAATGAAGTCATTCTGTGCAAAGACCGGCTGCATGTGCATGGGCTTCCAGATGGGACGAGCCTCGATGTTATGCTCATTCAGTACCTTCATCACTTCCATGGGGTCGACCGCGCAGCCCTCATCGATCAGCATACAGCTGAGCCAGAAGTTGGGGTCGGTGTCTTCCAGATAGGGGTTCATGCTGAGCGGCAGATCTTTGAGGCCTTCCTCATAACGACGGTAGACGGCCTCTTTGAGGTTCTTATGCTCGTCCACATGCTTGAGCTGGCCGCGGCCGATACCGGCGACGACATTGGACATACGGTAGTTGTAACCGATCTCCTCATGCTGGTACCAGGGGGCAGGCTCACGAGCCTGTGTGGCCCAGAAAAGCGCCTTATCTCGCGCAGCCTTATCCTCGGTCAGCAGCATGCCGCCGCCCGAAGTGGTGATCAGCTTATTGCCGTTGAAGCTGATGGCATTGTATTTGCCGAAGGTGCCGCACTTGCGTCCCTTATAGGAAGCTGCCAGCGCTTCGGCAGCATCCTCGATGAGGATGGCGCCGTGCTTTTCGCAAAGAGCCAGGATCTCGTCGGTCTTGGCCGGAGTGCCGTAGAGCTCGGCCAGCATGACGACCTTGGTCCCGGGGTACTTCTCAAAGGCCTTTTCCAAGGCGATGGGGTCCATATTCCAGGTCTCGCGCTCAGAATCGATAAAGACGGGAACGCCGCCTTCGTAGACGATGGGATTGACGGTGGCCACAAAGGTCATATCGGTGCAGAAGACCTTGTCACCCGGCTGTACACCGGCCAGCTTGAGGGCCAGATGCAGAGCTGCTGTGCCCGAAGCCAGCGCCAATGCCTGTGTCTTGCCGCCGTCCAGATATTGGGCCATTTCAATTTCGAAGCCGTCGCAGTTGAAGCCCAGAGGGGCGATCCAGTTGCGCTCGAAGGCTTCTTTGATATATTCCATTTCCTCCCCATGCACGGTCGGAGTAGCCAGGGGAATTCTTTTATTCATATTTATCCCGCTTTCGATATTTTTCTATATGTGTATATTCAGAATTCGCAAAAACAAGCTTTAGCCTTGCTTGAAGCCTTCCCCTGGGGGAAGGTGGGTTGCGAAGCAAGCCGGATGAGGGACTGCTGATCGCAGACTGAGATAAAATCCTATACGGCCAAATGGCCGGCCTCATCAGTCACCCTTCGGGTGCCAGCTTCCCTTACACAGGGAAGCCTTTTCTCGGGACGATGTGGGCATCGTCCCCTACAAAGCGTGGTGCCGTTTTGCGGGCGATTCGTGAATCGTCCCTATATCATTCTCCTGATCCGTCGCCAGCCGCCGAAAATCAGTCGGCGCAGAGGGCGGACGGCCATCCAGAATTGGGTGTACAACCGATATAACCGGTCATTTCCCGACACCCATCGATTGCCCTTACGGCTGAAATGGGTGACCACAGCGACCATCTGCGCCCTTTGCAGGCCGCGTTCGAGGTGCCACTGGTTATCGCCGCAGCAGGTATAGCTGCCGTCGGCTTCAACGTTCAGGATGCGGTGAAGGACATAGGTACCGTTCTTCCTTTTATATAAAGGAAGGTCGCCTTTTTTCAGTTCACTGACGGGTGCAAGGCGCACACGGCTGACCTGATGATGCAGCATGGGCCACATGCTGTTTCCGGTCACCGTCAGCTCAACGGTGCCGCCGTTATGCAGTATCTCTTCCAGCAGAGGTGACAGGGATTCCATCGCCACCTCGCGGGTAATCATTTCTTCCATCAGGGCTTGATCAGTTCGCCCAGGTCGATGGTGCCGCCTGCGCCGATCTCGATGCGCTCCTGGCTTGCCTCATACTCGGCCTTGGCCGCGTTGTACCAGGCAAAGAAATCCGAAGGATTCTTATAGGTATTGAAATAAGCCTGCTGTTCTGCAGCAGTCATAGCGTTGTACTTCTCATAAGTCATCTTGCTGCTGTCGGAAGTATTGCCGGTATTGGTATTGGTGTTTGTATTGGTTTCTTCATCGCGGACGACGGGAACGCCTGCGCTCTCCTTGCGGCCGTTCTTCTGAATGTCCTCAGCTTTTTTGAACTCTGCCTTGGTGAAAACACCCTCGGAGATCAGGCTCTCGGCCAGAGTCATATTCTTGCCTGTCAGCTTTGTGCCCATGGCATTCCACAGGATCAGGACGGCATCGCCGCGGGTGAAATCGCTGTCGGCTTCTGCCTTGGCGATCAGGCCGACCTGCTGTGCCAGTGCGTAGGGGTTATTCCAGACGAACTGAGGCTGTGCACCCTGGTCGGTGTAGCCCAGTGTACGCAGGACAAGGGTGAGGAACATGAAGTCACTCAGCTTATCATTGGGGCTGAAAGTGGTGGCACTTGTGCCGTTGGTGATGCCGCTCTGGTGGGCATAGCCGACATAGCCAACTGCCCACAGGGGGACATCCTTAAAGGGAATGTTGACCGGCCAGTTCTTGGCGGCCTGCTCCTTGCCCAGAACGCGGACCAGCAGGGTGGCACCCTCGGCACGGGTCAGATTTTTATTCAGTTCATATCCCTTATCGGTACCACGGAACAGATCCAGCTCGTTAAGCGCATCGGCGGTCTTTTCCTGCTGGGTGTAGGCCAGCGCCGTCAGGGATGTCATCATAAATACAAGCGCCAGAAACATGGCGATCATTCTTTTTTTCATGTTTGAACCTC
>JAFYOK010000275.1 GCA_017560175.1 Clostridia bacterium
CATACTTACGGGAAGTACCCAGTGCATCACGGAACTCGGCCAGGGTCATCTGACCGTTCTTCTCGATCAGGCTGTAAGCCAGCTCCAGCGCCTGTGTATAGCACTCATTGTGGATATAAATCTGGGCATCCAGACGAACCAGTGTGCCGTCGGCCAGCATAGCATCCATAACCTGTGCGGTCTGCTTGTCGCCGCCGATGACGTCGTCGGTGGCAGGAGGTGCAAACGCAGCCTTCTTATACTCGGCGGTCAGCTTGTCCATCAGCTTCTGCAGCTTCTCACCGGCCTCGACCTTGAAGGAGGTGATGGAGATCAGGCCCTTGATCTCCTTGATGGAGCCAACAGCGATAAAGTGATCGAGCAGAGCATCAACGTCGGAAATGCGGCCATCGGGCAGCAGACGGGTACGCAGCTCTTCGCGCTTGATACCGCCCTTGAGGGGGTTCTTCTTATGGAAGTCGTTGAGCAGGGAGATCATTTCCTTGCGGATCTTCTTGACATACTCGGCATCCAGGTAAATGCCGCGGCCAATGGAGACAACGGCACCCTTCTCGGCCAGCGCTCTGGCGATCTCATCGGCCTCGGAGGGCGCGAAAGAACCAAAGCGTGCAATGTCGGCAATGGGTGTCCAGCCGTGGCTGTGGTCACCGATCAGACGCTGAACGATCTGCTCGGGTGTACCTGTGCGCTTGATCTCCATGCCTTCGATGGCACGGTGATCGTTGCGGCGGTGCTTGAAGGGGCAGGGATCGAGGATCTCGCCGCCGCCGACGGTCTCCAGAGGAGAGTAGAAACGAACGACGAAACGGTCGCCGCGCTTGGCGCAGACTTCCTCTTCCAGACGCAGCTGGGCATGGCAGCTTTCACCGGGCTGCAGAACTTCGCGATCCATGAGAACGACCTTGCAGAGAATCTCACGGGCACCATGGTAGAAATGCAGACGGCTGTTGTTCTTGATCTCGCGGCCGCAGTCCTTGAGGGAACTGAGCCATACGTCGACCATCATGGAGGGGGTCATGCTGTTGGGTGCGGCAGCGACCTCGCCTCTCGAAATATCTTCTTTCTTGATACCGGCCAGATTGACGGCAACGCGCTGGCCGCCGTAGGCTTCGGTGACATCCTTGGAATGGACCTGGATGCTTCTGGCGCGGGTCATCATGCCCGAGGGATAGAGCATAATCTCGTCGCCCTCGTGGAGGGTGCCTTCCATCAGTGTACCGGTGATAACGGTACCATGGCCGCCGAGGGTAAAGACACGGTCGGCAGGCAGACGGAAGGGACGGCTGGTATCCTTGCCCTGAGCCTGCTCGGCCATGGCAGCCAGCTTGTTCTTCAGTTCGTCCAGACCCATGCCGGTGAAGGAGGAGACAGCAACCATCTCGGCGCCTTCCAGGAAGGTACCTTCGACGCTGGCGGCGATGTCTTCCTTGACCATCTCGACCCAGTCTTCATCAACGGTGTCGGCCTTGGTGACAACGATGATGCCCTGGGGAATATCCAGCAGGGAGAGGATGGACAGATGCTCGCGGGTCTGGGGCATAACGCCCTCGTCGGCAGCGACGATCAGCATAGCAATATCAACGCCGCCGGCACCGGCCAGCATGTTCTTGATAAACTTTTCGTGGCCCGGAACGTCGACGATGCCGGCGCTCATGCCGTTGGGCAGGGCCAGGTTGGCGAAGCCCAGCTCGATGGTGATGCCGCGCTTCTTTTCTTCGGCCAGACGGTCGGTGTCAACGCCGGTCAGAGCCTTGATGAGGCAGGTCTTGCCGTGGTCGACGTGACCTGCTGTACCGATAATTACATGGTTCATGCCAGTTCCTCACTGATCTTGCGCAGTGCCTCGGCAATCTTCTTGTCGTCGCCATCCAACAGAGTGCGAACGTCAAAGACGATCTTATCCTTGCTGACACGGCAGATGATGAAGTATTCCTTGCGCAGCTTTTCTTCCAGAGCGGCAGCCGACAGGCCCTTGACTTCGACCTGAACGGCACGGGTATCCAGATAGACGCCGGGAACAGAGCCGCCGCCGACCTGGCTCTTTTCACGCATAACGGCAGACGATACGCCGTTGATGTTCTTGAGCAGATTCTTGAGCTTCTTTGCAGCCAGATCCAGTGCCTCAACAGGCTTCTTAATCATGGCAATGGAGGGGATGCTGGTATCGCAGGTGCCGTCCAGATA
>JAFYOK010000002.1 GCA_017560175.1 Clostridia bacterium
CCTATACCATCGACCTGGCCGCCATCGGCGAAGGCGCGCTGCATATCATGGTTACCGCAGTGGATATCTACGGCAACACAGCTTCGGCAGAATATGACTATACCATCGCATTCTACCCCGAAGCACCCACCGATCTGACCGCCGTCAGCACCCTGGAAGGCGTACAGCTGACCTGGACACCCTCCGTAAGTGAGAATGTTGTCAGCTATCACATTTATACGGTGGACAACCGCGGCAGCAGTACCCTCGCAGCAACGGTGGACAGCACCGTGACTGCATGGACCCATACCAATGTCACCCATGGCGAGGAATACACCTATGTGGTGGCAGCCGAAAAGCAGAATGGCCTGATCGCTGTTTCTTCGTCGGTCAATCTTATCTACCTCCGCCCCGATCATGAGGCTCCTGTGCTGAATGTTTCCCCGGGTGACGGCGCTATGCTGACCGATCGCATGGTGACTTTTGACATTTACGCTTATGATGAAAGCGAGATCTCCGCGCTCACCATGTCCTATATCAAGGACGGCGAGACCATTGTGGTCAGTGAAGCTCCTTATGCCATCGATCTGGCTGCTAAGGGCGAAGGCGAACTGGACATCACCTTCAGTGCATCAGACATCTATGGCAATACCGTTTCCGAGACTTACAGCTATACCGTTGCTTTTTATCCCGATGCACCTGCCGATCTGACCGCTGTCAGCACCACGGAAGGCGTACAGCTGAGCTGGACAGCCTCCGAAAGCGACGGCATTGTCGGCTACCACATCTGTCTGGTGGACAGCCGCGGCAGCATGAACCATAAGGCTACGGTCGACGGTAATGTAACCACATGGACCCACACCGATGCTGTACATCGTGAGGAATACACCTATGTGGTTGTCGCCGAAAAACAGAATGGTCTGACCGCACAGACACCCTCTGTGGAGATCGTCTACCTCCGCCCCGATCATGATGCTCCCGTACTGACCATCAGCGGTCCCGAAAACGGCAGCCGTGTCTGGAATAAGGCAGAGTTTGACTTTATGGCCACCGATGCCGATATCGATATTGCCAAGACAGTGGTTTATACCATCGGCGACGGCGCAGAAACCGAAGTACAGGTCGAAAACGGCCGATATATCATCGACCTCAGCGGCCTGGGCACAGACGAGGAAGGCAAAACCCTGACCGTTACCTTCACAGCCAAGGACAGCAGCGGCAATGAGGCTTCGGCGGTTTGCAGCTATACCATTGACAATATCCCCAATGCTGTCACCAACCTGCAGGCCGAAGGCAAAGAAATTGGCATCGTTCTGACCTGGACACCTGCCGATCTCGATGACAATGTACAGGAATACTGCCTGTTGCGCAGCGGTTCAGACGGATCGACCGCACGTATGGAACTGAGCCGGACATCTGCTGTCTATATCGACAGAACAGTCACCCGCGGCGTGACCTATGTTTATCAGGTGGTCGCCCTGGGCTGCAGCGGTCATAGCGCAGCATCCAATGCGGCGGAGTGCATCCTGCCTTTGGACGAGACAGCTCCCACCATCACAGGTTTCTGGCCCACCGACGGCGTCCGTCTGCTGCATCACACCACCCTCAAGGTAGCTGCGGCCGATGCCGGTCTGCTGGCAAAGGCCGAGATCACCATCACATCAGACAGGCTGACCCAGCCCATCCTGCTGACAAAGGCGCTGTCTGCACCTGCCGGAGAGACTGTTTTTGAGCTGCCCTGGGATCTGAGCGAGCTGTCCGGCGGCAATTACCAAATCAGCTATAAGGTTTACGATCAGGCAGGCAACAGCACATCGGCAGAAGCTGCCGTATGGGTTGAAGCCTATGCGCTGCCCGAGCAGCCCGTTCTGTCGGCTGCTGCAAAGTATAAGAGCGCAACGCTGACCTGGACCTATGACGGCAGTTTCAACACCATGGATCACTTCACCCTGTACCGCTGTGATGCCAATGGTCAGAATCTCCGTTATGTCACCGCCCTCAGGGGCTTCGGCCATACCATGGCCATCGGAGCAGGGGAGACCTGCAGCTTTGTCGTGGAAGCCTGCGACATCTACGGCGGTACCACGTTGAGTGAGGTCGTCACGGTCA
>JAFYOK010000276.1 GCA_017560175.1 Clostridia bacterium
CTCAACCCCGATAAGGTTCAGGACGCTTACGCCATCCGCTGCACACCCCAGATCCACGGCGCAAGCCGCGATGCCATCGACTATGTCTACGGTGTCATTTCCCGCGAGATCAACGCAGTTACAGATAACCCCATCATCTTCCCCGATGATGACGAAGCTATTTCCGGCGGTAACTTCCACGGCCAGCCCATGGCTCTGGCTATGGACTTCCTCGGCATCGCACTGGCAGAGTATGCCAACGTTTCCGAGCGCCGTATCGAGCGTATGGTCAACCCCGCTCTGTCCAACGGCCTGCCTGCATTCCTGACCAAGCATGGCGGCGTTCACTCCGGCTTCATGATCGCGCAGTACTCTGCAGCTTCCATGGTTTCCGAGAACAAGGTCTACGCACATCCCGCTTCGGTCGACTCCATTCCTTCTTCGGCCAACCAGGAAGACCATGTTTCCATGGGTACAACCGCTGCCCGTAAGGCTGCCATGATCATCGACAACAGCCGCAAGGTTCTGGGCATCGAGCTGTTCGCAGCTGCACAGGCACTGTGGCTCCGCGGCGAGGACAAGATGTCTCCCGCAACAAAGGCTGTTTATGACCACATCCGCAAGACCGTTGCTCCCATCGAAGAAGACGTCGTCATGTACACACGCATGGCTGCCTGCGATGAGATGATCAAGAACCACGAGATCACAGCAGCTGCTGAGGCTGTCTGCGGTACACTGAGATAAAATAAATCAGCTCCAAAAAGGCAGAGGCCGGGCAGGGGAGACCCTACACCGGCCGAGCCTTGTACCTTATATAAAAAATATAAGTAAATCAAAAACATACAAACAGGAGAGTGTAGCAAATGTTGTCCAACAAAGAAATTGGCCAGGCTATGACCATCAAGCTGGATGCCGAGCTGCCCGCATACCCCGAATTTGTTGAGGGTATCCGCCGTGCGCCCGACCGTGGTTTCCGCCTGACACCTGAGCAGACAAAGATCGCGCTGAAGAATGCGCTCCGTTACGTTCCCGAAGAACTGCACGAAACACTGGCTCCCGAGTTCCTGGAAGAGCTCAAGACACGCGGCCGTGTTTATGCCTACCGTTATCGTCCCCAGGGCCGCATCCACGGCAAGGGCATCGACGAGTACAAGGGCAAGTGCACAGAGGGTAAGGCTATCCAGGTCATGATCGACAATAACCTGGACTTTGATGTCGCCCTCTATCCCTATGAGCTGACCACCTACGGTGAGACCGGCCAGGTCTGCCAGAACTGGCTGCAGTATCGCCTCATTATGAAGTATCTGGAAGAGCTGACCTGCGATCAGACACTGGTCGTCGAGTCGGGCCATCCTCTGGGCCTCTTCCCCTCGAGACCCGAATCTCCCAGAGTCATCATCACCAACGCCATGATGGTTGGTATGTTCGACAACCTGGAAGACTGGGAAATCGCTGAAGAGATGGGTGTTGCCAACTATGGTCAGATGACTGCCGGCGGCTGGATGTACATCGGCCCCCAGGGCATCGTCCACGGCACATTCAATACCATTCTGAACGCCGGTCGTAAGTACCTGGGTGTTGATCCCATGGGCGACCTGCGCGGCCACACATTCGTATCCTCCGGTCTGGGCGGCATGTCCGGCGCTCAGCCCAAGGCTGCCAACATCGCAAACGCTGTCGGTATCTTTGCTGAAGTCGATATGTCCCGTATCGAGACACGTCATAGCCAGGGCTGGGTAGACGTTGTCAAGACCGATCTGGCCGATGTTTTCGCAACCGCACAGGAGTACCTCGACAAGAAGGAATCCATCACCATTGCTTACCACGGCAACATCGTCGACCTGCTGGAGTATGCCGATCAGCATAACTTCCACATCGATCTGCTGTCCGACCAGACATCCTGCCATAACGTCTATAACGGCGGTTACTGCCCCGTTGGCATGACATTCGAAGAGCGTACAGAAATGCTGCACGACGACAGAGATCAGTTCGTCAAGCGCATCGACGAAACTCTGCACCGCCACTTCAACGTCATCAAGAACCTGACTGCCAAGGGCACATACTTCTTCGACTACGGCAACTCCTTCATGAAGGCCATCTACGACTCCGGTGTTAAGGAGATCTCCAAGAACGGCTATGACGAGAAGGACGGCTTCATCTGGCCCTCTTACGTCGAAGACATCATGGGTCCCATGCTGTTCGACTACGGTTATGGTCCCTTCCGCTGGGTCTGCCTGTCCGGTAAGCCCGAGGATCTGCACGCAACCGACATGGCTGCTATGAGCTGCATCAACCCCGAGCGCCGCTTCCAGGATCGCGACAACTATGTCTGGGTCCGCGACGCCGAAAAGAATAAGCTGGTCGTCGGCACACAGGCCCGTATCCTCTATCAGGATGCCGAAGGCCGCCGCGACATCGCTCTGAAGTTCAACGAGATGGTCCGTAAGGGCGAGATCGGCCCCGTTATGATCGGCCGTGACCACCACGACGTTTCGGGCACAGACTCTCCCTTCAGAGAGACATCCAACATCAAGGACGGCTCCAATGTTATGGCCGACATGGCTGTACAGTGCTTCGCCGGTAATGCTGCACGCGGCATGAGCATGTGCGCGCTGCACAACGGCGGCGGCGTTGGTATCGGCAAGGCCATCAATGGCGGCTTTGGTCTGGTTCTGGACGGCAGCCGCAGAATTGACGACGTTATCAAGTCGGCAATGATGTGGGACGTCATGGGTGGTGTTGCAAGACGCTCCTGGGCAAGAAACCAGGCATCCATCGAGACCTCGGTCCTCTATAACAAGAACTATGGCGACATTGGCCATATCACCATTCCTTACGTCGCAAACGACGAACTGATCAACAAACTCGTGGAGGCTAAATAAAATGGCAAAGATCGTAGAGTGCATCCCCAATATCTCTGAGGGCAGAAATACAGAAGTTATCGAAGCAGTCCTGGATACCGTCCGCGCTACCGCCGGCGTTACTCTGCTGGACTACAGCTCCGACCCCAACCACAACCGTACAGTTATCACCTTCCTGGGCAGCCCCGAGGGCGTTCAGGAGGCTGCTGTTGCTCTGGCCAAGAAGGCTGCTGAGCTGATCGACCTGACCAAGCACGAAGGTGAGCATCCCAGAATGGGTGCTGTCGACGTTATCCCCTTTGTTCCCATCAAGGAGATCACAAAGGATGAGTGCGTTGAGCTGTCCAAGGTCGTTGCAGAGCGCGTCTGGAAGGAAGCCGGCATGCCCGTATTCCTCTATGAAGACTCCGCTTCCACACCCGCAAGAGTCAACCTGGCTAAGATCCGTAAGGGCCAGTTCGAAGGCATGGCCGAGAAGGTTCAGGAGCCCGAATGGGAGCCCGACTTCGGCGGCAGAACCATCCATCCCACAGCCGGTGTTGTTGCTGTCGGCTGCAGAATGCCCCTGGTTGCTTTCAACATCAATCTGAGCACATCCAACCTGGATGTTGCTTCGGCTATCGCTAAGGTCATCCGTCGCTCCAGCGGTGGTTTTGACTGCGTCAAGGCTCTGGGCGTTATGCTGGAAGACAGAAACATCGCTCAGGTCTCCATCAATATGACCAACTTCAACAAGACTCCTCTGTACAGAGTTCTGGAGCTGGTCAAGGCTGAGGCTAAGCGCTGGGGCGTTACCGTTGTCGGCACAGAGATCATCGGTCTGACACCCATGAACGCTCTGATCGACTCCGCTGAGTACTACCTGCAGATCGAAAACTTCGACAAGAACAAGCAGGTTCTCGAGAACTACATCCTGTAATTCCGTTTCAGATCTTTTTATAGATATAGGTGAAGCTATGCTGCTGATCAAAAATATCGGCACTCTGCAGACTCCCGTCGGCTCCTTTAAGCACGGCGGCGAAAAGCAGGGTGAGAATGTAAAGCTGAATAATGCCGCCCTCCTCATCGAGGGCGGTGTCATCAAGGCCATCACCTGTGATGGCAAGCTGCCCGAAGGCGCAGAGAAGGCCACAGAGGTCATCGATGCTCAGGGTAAGCTGGTCACACCCGGCCTGATCGACTGCCACACCCACATGGTTTTCGGCGGCTACCGCCAGGGTGAGATTCCCCTCAAGCTGCGCGGTGCAGGCTATCTGGATATCCTGCGTGCCGGCGGCGGTATCCTGGATACCGTCGGCAAGACCCGTGCAGCCACCGAGGACGAACTCTTTGAGAAGTCTATGGGCTTCCTCAACGAGATGATCGCTCTGGGTGTCACCACCGTTGAGTCCAAGAGCGGCTATGGCCTGGACGCTGAAAATGAGCTCAAGCAGCTCCGCGTCAATAAGCGCCTCAACGAGGCCCATAAGATGGATATCGTTTCCACCTTCCTGGGTGCGCATGCCATCCCCGAGGACTATAAGGGCAGAGCCGATGAATACATCGATATGCTCTGCGAGAAGGTCCTGCCTGTGGTTGCAGAAGAGAAGCTGGCAGGTTTCGTCGACGTTTTCTGCGAAGACAGCGTATTCGACGTACCCCAGAGCCGCAAGATGCTGCTGGAAGGCAAGAAGCTGGGTCTGCGTGCCCGCATCCATGCCGACGAGATCGAAGAGATCGGCGGCGCATCCCTCTCCGGCGAGGTCGAGGCCATTTCGGCCGAGCACCTGATCGCAACAGGAGAGACAGGTATGGCGGCTATGGCCAAGGGCGGCGTTATTGCCGACCTGCTGCCTGCCACATCCTTCTATCTCAACAAGACCTTCGCACCTGCCCGCCGCATGATCGAGCTGGGTATTCCTGTCGCCATCGCATCCGACTTCAACCCCGGCTCATGCCCCTCGCTCAATCTGCAGCTGGCCATGAGCATGGGTTATATCAAGTACCGCATGACCCCCGAAGAGGTTCTGACTGCTGTCACCATCAATGCTGCCTGCTCGGTTGGCATGGAAGACAAGATCGGCACCCTCGAAGAGGGTAAGCAGGCCGATATCGTCATCTGGGATGCCCCCGATATGGAAATGTTGGTCTATCGTTTTGGCAGCAATCTGGCCAAGACAGTTATCAAGAATGGTGAGGTCGTAAAAGCATGAAGCTTGTAGAAATGACAGTTAATACATACATCGACACCGTTGCTTCCGATGCTCCCGCCCCCGGCGGCGGCAGCGCATCGGCTCTCTGCGGTGCACAGGGCGCCGGCCTGGCTACTATGGTCGCCGGTCTGACCATCGGCAAGAAGAAGTATGTCGAGTTCAACGATGCCTGCATCGAGATCCGCGACAACGGTATGCCTCTGGTCGATGCCCTCAAGGCACAGGTCGATAAGGATACCGATGCCTTCAATCTGGTTTCCGCTGCATTCAAGATGCCCAAGGAGACCGACGAGGAGAAGAAGGCTCGCTCGGCTGCTATCCAGCAGGGCACACTGGTCTCCACAGAAGTTCCCTTCGAGACCATGACTCTGGCACTGGATGCTCTGCGCAATGCCAAGAAGCTGCTGAACGGTTTCAACACCAATGCTGCTTCCGATCTGGGTGTTGCAGCCCTCGATCTGCTGGCTTGCGTCAAGGGCGCATGGCTCAATGTCCTGATCAACATCGGCAGCCTCAAGGATACCGAGAAGGCTGAGATGTTCCGTACACAGGGTCTGGCCATCGTCAAGGAAGCCGAAGAGATCGCAAATGAGATCTACGGCGAGATCGAAAAGATCATCTGCCAGTAATGTGCAAACAAAGGCCGTCTGCGTTGCAGGCGGCCTTTTCTTCCTTGAAATATAAAACAATGTAGGGGAGTAGCTAAGTGCCCTATGGGTATGCTGCTCCCGAAAAAGGCTTCCCCCATGGGGAAGCTGTCGCCTGTCAAGGCGACTGATGCGGGCGGCCATTTGGCCGTAATTGATTTTGCAAGAGTTGCCTGGCAGAGACCCTCATCCGTCTTGTTTCGCAAGCCACCTTCCCCGACTCGCCAAGAGCCGCCACAAGTGGCGGTTGCTCGCATGTACAACCCTCTGCGGAGGGCCGCCCCAGGGGAAGGCTGTTGATTCAGCATTATTTTAAAGAATGGAATTATTGTATGCCCACACACACCAAAGGTTTCGACCCTATTTATTCCAAAGACTCCAAAGCCCTCATCCTGGGTACATGGCCTTCGCCCAAGTCCTTTGAAATGGGATTTTATTACGGCCATAAGCAGAACCGTTTCTGGCCGCTGATGGCCGCACTGACGGGCAGGGAAGTACCCCAGACCATTGAGGAAAAGAAAGCCGTCATTCTCGACAGTGGCCTTGCTCTGTGGGACACCATTGAGCAGTGTACCATCGTCGGTGCAGCCGATGCCTCCATTCAGGATGTGGAAGCCAGAGATATCACATGGCTGCTGCGAGAAGCGCCCATTGAAGCTGTTTTCTGCAACGGTGCCAAAGCCTATGAGATCTATATGAAGCACCAGTATCTCAGAACAGGGATCGCTGCCGTCAAGCTGCCCAGTACAAGCCCGGCCAACGCAGCTTTCTCTATGGAGCGCCTGCTGGAACTTTGGAGCCCCATCAAAGCCTATATCAAAGAATAAAGCGTCACAGGAAGCGAAACCTGTGACGCTTTTTCTATTTTCTGATGTGCATAGTGAGCCAAGTAAGCTGAAGTCCGACAATGCCGATGTCTGTGTCGATATAGAAAATAGAATCATCATACAGAATCATAAGCCGATAATGTCCGCTTTCTGTAGAGTACATATAGGCTTTTTCAGCTTGATAGGGAAGGCTGCGAATTAGGTTTTCGCGGTCTGTAAAGTGATAACGCTTAGCCATAGTATCAAATACCAGTTCGCGCAGCCAATTCCAGCCGAGTTCTAATGTGTGATATTCCAACGAGCCCTCGACACCATCTTCGGAATAGCGGGTGTGGGTTGCCAGCACCGATGTGTTAATATCATGGCGGATCGAAGGTGCAGTTTCAATGAGTCCGGTCAGATCATAAAGGGTCAGCAGGGGATCGGGGAAGTCGGTCACTTCTTCCATCTGTTCCTGCATGGTGGAGCGCAGATCAAAGGCCGTCAGATACCATACCATGCCGCCGCAGAGAGTCAGCGAGAGGATGACCGAAATGGCCATGGTGGTGTTTCGTGTCTTTTTGCCATCCCAACCCAGCTTTTTAAACCACTTGAGCAAGATGGAAAGAATGACAAAAATAGAAATGGTAGCAGCCAGAATGAGCAGGTAATAGATGCGGGCATTTGCACTGGTGGCATCCAGCAGCAGAACAGTCACCAACAGAAGAGCCGCACCCGACGGTACAGCGAGCAGCAGATTGCGGAGACGGGAAAGGGTAGGCAGGCAGGGTTTGCCCTCGGCCACCGCCTGTTTGGAGCCGTGATACCAGATAAAATAGCCCACCGTCTCAAAGAGCAGGTAACCGGTCAGCAGCAGAACGGCGGTGATCAATGTCAGGCTCGTGTTGCTGGAAACCATGGAAAAGGCATTGAATTGAAAGTTCTGCCATTGGGTCACCAGCTGCAGGAGCATGGAAAGGAGGAGCAGCACGCGGCCGAGAAGGTAGCTCTTCTTGATGGCGCCGTGGATGGCCTGCAGCTTGTAGGCTTCGTCGGTCTCGATGGGAACAGGATCGGTGCGGTCGGTCTGGAAGATCTGCATAGGCCCTTTGGTGGCCGTCAGTGTCCATCCCTGGGCGGCACACAGGTCGATATAGGTTTCCTGACCTTCCGACATGTGCGGATCAAAGTCGGTGGCTTCGGGGAAGAAGGTGACAGCATAGTGGATGTCCTGCGGTTCAGTCTTGGAGAAATGCAGAAGCATATTGCCGTACTTGCTCAGCATCCAACCCTTGCGCGCCTGCTTTTCCAGAATATGTGCCAGGTAGTCGCCATCCAAAGGCGTGAAATTATTGAGGATGTATTTATTGTTCAGCATAGGGAATACCTCACTTTACGGAAGGTTCAGGGCAGCATATTGATCAGCTTGGCCGCCAGTTTTTCAGCCAGATTAAAAATCAGAAAGTGGGAGGCCATCAGGAAAATATAGACCTGCTCTTTGGATTTGAAATGTTTCTTTCCATTCTGATAGTACCGCCACCAGAGAAGGTCGAGCGGGAGCGCAATGATCAGAAATGCTGCGATCTTGATGGGGCCGAGCAAAACGAACATAACCGCAAAGCCAAGAAGGATCGAAACCAGATTGAGTATGAGGCGCGGATAAAACAGCGTAGGTAACAGCGACTTTCCTTTTTTTGCACGGTTGTAGCTTGCATGAAACCAGACAAAATACCAAATCAGCTTGAGCAGTCCGCAGAAAGCATTGAAGAAGAGGGCAATACCCATCAACCTGAACTCGGGGATATGAGAGAGACCATCGAACATACCATAGGGGAAATCATCGAGCAGGCCGAACAGAACAGGGAGCGCAATGGCAGCGCTGACGAAATTGTTGAGCAGATACCGCCCCACACCGGCGCCGATGGCCTGCAGCTGCACCATGGGGTCGGTCTCGATGGGAACAGGATCGGGGTGGGTATTGCAGAAGATCTGCCGCGTGCCATAGGTCCATACCAGTTCCCAGCCGGAGGCGGCACACATCTCAAGGTAAGCCTCGTGTTCCTCGGTCAGCGTGGGTTCCAGTACGCTGTTGTTGGGAAAATAAGGAGTCGCATAGGAGAGCTCCATGGCCTCGCCTTCTTCAAAAACGAGAAAGTTGGGGACAATTTCTTTAAAATGCCAGCCTTTGTGGGCCATTTTCTCCAGCTTGCGGGCCAACACACCGGTGTCAAACAGAGAATAAATATTGGGGATAAGTTTTTTCTTCATGGGGTTTACCTCTCTTTCAGCTTACACTTCCAGCAGCCGATCGACGATCAGATCGACCTGTTTGTCGGTCATGTCGTGAAGGTCATATAGATACAGCACGCGATCGGGATAAAGCAGGGCATAGGTCTTGCCATCGCTTTCGGGATCTGCATAACACATTGTGCGTATTGCGCCGCAGCGGTTCTGCTCGTCTACTGTGCCTATGGCTGAATAGTGGTTCAGTATACTCTTGTAATGGAATGTGTTCAATGTGTCCATGCGTGCCTGTCGGACCGAAATCTCCAATACAGGCAGGTCAAGATCGATGCCCATCGGTGCCTGTGTAAAGGTCTGATGCTCCATCAGCAGGCTTTTTTCGGTGGAAGCGATACAGGAATAGATGATGTTGGGAACGGCTTCGTCCAGTTCTTCCAGCGTGACAGGAAGCGAATCGCTGCGCTGTACTACGATCCTGCCGTCGGCATAGGGCGGTGTGAAGGAAAGCATACGCAGCTCATTGGCACCGAGATAGATTAACGCCAAAAGCACTACTGCGCAAAGTCCGGCAAACCTGCGGACGGAAGCGGCGTTTTTCAGATGTTTTTTGCCGATGTGGATGCTGAACAGGTCTGCTCCGTTTATGATAAGCCGAATCACGGCATAGAACGCAAGGAAGCGAAAGTCGCCGCGTGCAATGAAGACCACCAGCCAGAGGGTGACCCATAACCAGAAACCGGCCCGACGGATGACTGTATGGGTGGAGGGAAGAGGCAGGCCAAGCTCGACCTGGCGGCTGCCTTTGAAAAACCAGTAGAAGTAGAAGATCAGTTCGAGAAGCGAACGGATCATTGTATAGTTTACTGCGGCGATCCATACAGGATACCATGGAGCCGGGGTGAGGTATCCGGATTCAAAACGGAAGCGAGTCAGCCAGAATAGTGGGATAAGGATAAGCGAGAGGTGCAGCAGGATGTGTGTCTTACCTATGCCGCCGTCGATGGCTTTCAGCTTGAGGACATCATCGGTCTCCAACGGCACAGGATTGGCTGCGGCGCTTTGAAAGACCTGCATGGGGCCATAGGCCGCGGCCAGCTCCCATCCCGATGCACTGCACAGGTCGATATAAGATAGCTGATCTTCTGACATGGTCGGATCTTCGGCTTCGGCGCCGGGGAAGAAGCCGATGGCATAGTGAAGCGCCTGTGGCTCGGTCTTACGGAACGAGAGCTGGTATCGGCCGATCTTCTCCAGCTGCCAGCCCTTCAGTGCCATGCGTTCTATTCTATCGGTCAGAAGATGGTCGTCAAACATGGAGTAAGTATTGAGGATGTA
>JAFYOK010000277.1 GCA_017560175.1 Clostridia bacterium
GGCATTGGAGCGGCCTGCACAGAAGGAAGAAAAGCCCGATCCCTTTGCCGACGTCGGCTTCGAAGAAGAGTGGAGCGAATAGGAGGGCAATAGGTGATGGTACCGCCGCTTGTAGGGGAGGCGTTTCGCCTCCCGCGGGACGGGAAACCCGTCCCCTACAGCGCCTTGGGATAATTTTCCGTCCGACAGAAATCCGACACAGAGAAGCCTCAGGTTATGCACATCTTCCCATATCTGCATCACCTTTTGCCATTGCAATCGGTGAAGGATAAGGGTATACTTAAAATAGAAAACAAAACAGAAAGGTGTGAATGCAGGATGATCTTTTCCGGCGCTGTTGTTAATCTTTATCGCAAGTCGTTGTTCAATCGTGTAGATAACGATGGCTTGGTTCATTATTTCTCTGCTGAAGATTTCCCGGGTCTTCATCGGGAAAGCTATATTTTCAAGGGTAAGCAGGGACAGGGACTGCATGGCTATTTCTATTCCTATGAGAATCCTGCCCATGATCGCGTTGTTATTTTCGAGCATGGTTTCGGCGGCGGACATACCGCCTGTATGACAGAAATCGAACGTCTGGCTCGCCATGGTTATATGGTTTTTGCCTTTGATAAGACCGGTTGTATGGAGTCGGGCGGCGAGACTGCCAATGGCTTTGCTCAGGCTATTGCCGATCTGGATGCCTGTCTGACTGCGCTCAAGGCCGATCCTTCCATGGATGGCGTTCGTTTTTCAGTAGTCGGTCATAGCTGGGGTGCGTATGCCACCATGAATATTGCAGCCCTTCATCCGGATGTCACTCATCTGGTGGCCATGGCCGGTCCTGTATCTGCACAGAAGCTGATCGAGCAGAACTTCCGCGGACCGCTGTCCCTTTATCGTAAAGACATTTATGGCCTTGAAGCAGCAACAAATCCCCAGTATGCACCTCTCAGTGCCGAGCAGAGCCTGCGTCGCACCGAGGCACATACACTGCTGATCTATTCGGCCGATGATCAGATGGTCAATAAGACCATCCACTATGATCTGCTGCGGGACAAGCTGACCGATCGTAAGAATGTCCGCTTCCTGCTGGTGGACGGCAAGAACCACAATCCCAACTATACCGCCGATGCGGTGGCTTATCTGGGAGAGTTCACCGAAGCTCTTGCCGAAGTTCGCAAACGCAAGAAGATAGAGCCGCAGGTTCGCCATGCTTTCCGCAACAAGTGGGACTGGAAGCGCATGACAGCGCAGGATGATGCCATCTGGGACGAGATCTTTGCCACATTGGACAAGTAAAGAGAAATAGAAAAGCACCTGTATGAAACAGGTGCTTTTTTCGTCAGGCAGACTTGGCTGCGTTTTTGCTTACATATTTGACCTTGACAGGTTTGCCGCTGTAGAATTTCTTCATGCCATACAGGATGAAGACCAGCGCCAGCATCATGACAGGGGTGACGATCCAATGCTGGAAGATGCCCATCAATGTGAAACCGACCAGCGAGAAACCGGCGGTAAACAGCGCGTAGGGCAGCTGGGTCATAACGTGGGTCATAAAGTCGACCTGTGCAGCGGTGGAGGACATGATGGCTGTCTCGGAAATGGGAGAACAGTGGTCGCCTGTAACCGCACCGGCCAGAGTTGCCGACAGACAGATCATGCAAAGATCGGTTGTCTGGTAGCCGAAGATGGCAAAGGTGATGGGGATCAGAATGCCGAATGTACCCCAGGAAGTACCGGTTGCAAAGGAAACGAATGTGCCCAGCAGATAGAGAACGGGGGGCAGCAGCCACATGGGGAAGGTACTGTTTTCAAAGGCAGCCTTAACAAATACAGCAGCGCCCAGGCTTTCGCGGCAGATGCCTTCGATGCCCCAGGAAAGAGCCAGGATGAACAGCGCAGGCGTCATGGCAACAGCACCGTCGGGAATGCACTGTACGAACTGCTCCATATTGATGATCTTGCGCAGGAAGTAGTAGAAGATGGTGAATGTCAGCGCGATCAGACCGCCGATGGGCAGACCCATGTAGGCATCGCAGGCACTGAAGGCTTCGATAAAGCCGACGTTTTCACCGGAAAAGAAGCCGCCGGTATAGATCAGACCGAAGATGCAGCCGCCGATCAGAACGATAACGGGCAGCAGCATGTCCATGGCTTTGCCGGAGGCATCGTCATTGCTGACGGTGGAGATATTGGCATACATATCACCGGTGCCGCCGTAGATGTCGCCCTTTTCTTCGGCCAGATACTCATAGCCGCGCATGGGGCCAAAGTCGAACTTGAGGAAGGCCAATGTGACCAGCATGGTCAGAGTCAGCAGGGCATAAAGGTTAAAGGGGATGGCCTGCAGGAAGAGGGCGTAACCATCGGCCTCGACTTCGGGGGGAACATAGGATGCGACCGCAGCAGCCCAGCTGGAAATGGGAGCGATGATGCAGATGGGAGCAGCAGTGCAGTCGACGTTATAGGCCAGACGTGCACGGCTGACCTTGTGCTTGTCGGTGATGGGGCGCATGATGTTGGCTGTGGTCAGCGAATTGAAGTAGTCATCAATGCAGAAAAACAGGCCCAGCAGGGTGGTGAAGATCAGCGAGGAACGCTTGGTCTTGATGACGGTCGCTGCCCAGCTGCCAAAAGCCTTGGAGCAGCCGGAAGCCTGCATGAGGGAGACGATGATGCCCAGACAGATCAGAAAAACGATGATGCCGCCAAAGTCGCCCAGACGGGAACTGATGATGGAGATGGTGTGTTCGATCATGCCGACAATGCTGAAGTTGGAGTACATGAGCGCACCGGCAAGAATACCGATGAACAGGGAGGAATAAACCTCCTTGGTGAGCAGCGCCAGAAGAATCGCGACGATGGGTGGGAACAATGCCCAGATCGTGCCGTACAGCGGAGTGATGTCCATAATTTTTTCCTTTCCTTATTTCCCTTTTTAGAGATGATTAGTCATATTCTATGAGATATTTTGAAAAGTGTCAATCATTTTGACAGCCGATTCCATTGTGTAGGACAGAAAAACAGCCCGAACCAGTGGTTCAGGCTGTTTTTTATGTTCACATAACAGGCGGTGCCTTGTCGAAAGAGGGGTTGAAGGCGTAAAAGTTCTTCTCGTTCAGCTTATCCTGGGTGATGCGCAGACACTCGCCGAAGCGCTGGTAGTGGACGATCTCGCGTTCGCGGAGGAACTTGATGGGCTCACGGATATCGGGGTCATCGACCAGCCGCAGGATATTGTCGTATGTCGTCCTCGCTTTTTGTTCGGCAGCCATGTCTTCGTGGAGGTCGGTGATGATATCACCCTTGGACTGGAAGGCATTGGAGGAGAAGGGGACACCTGTGGCAGCAGCAGGCCAGATGCCGGTGGTGTGATCGACAAAGTAATCGGCAAAACCCTGGGCTTTGATTTCGTCAACCGAGAGGTTGCGGGTCAGCTGATAGATCATGGTGCAGATCATCTCCAGATGAGCAAGTTCCTCGGTGCCGATATCGGTCAGCGTACCGACCACTTCGGTATAAGGCATGGCAAAACGCTGAGAAAGATAGCGGAGAGAAGCGCCCAGCTCACCATCGGGCCCGCCGTACTGGGTCATGATGATTTTGGCAGCACGGGCATCGGGCTTGCGAATATGGATGGGGTATTCGAGTTTTTTCTGATAGATCCACATGGGTCACGCCTCCATTTCCCAGGGCCAGGGCTGGTCGACCCAATCCCATCGGCAGTTTGCATCGGCATCATCCATGGTGATGGGGCCGTAGTTCTCCTCGTATTCGCGCAGGGCATTGTCCCGCTCCATCCGCATACAACGGAAATATTCCAGGCCATTGGGGCAGCAGGGATGGGTGTCAAGATAGAGGTTGATATCGATCAAGGCGAAGTCGGCCTGCTGCAGGCGGTGCATAGCCGATTGCCGGTCCTGACAGATGCAGCTGCGGTTCTGTTCGGCAGCATGAAGAATGGCAGGCATCATGCGTTCACCCCCTTATAGGCCAGAAAGGGCAGGTCAAGCACAGGGAAAATGGTCCCCCGACAAAGGGCGCTTTCCGGATTGTAGGGCGTCTGCCAGTTCTGCCAGCTGACATAGGCCATGGCCACGGGAAGGGCCTCGCTGCTGCAACCGGGATTTGACTGAGGCGCACAGCAAAGCTGTTGGGGAGGCTGCGGGCAAACGGGGGAACAGGGATTGCCGGTATCGGCGCGAAGGTCGCGATTGCGGCTCATGCGTCCGCATCCGGCGGCAGATCTGCCCGCAGCCTGCATATTGGGATAGTAGCTGTTGTATCTGCTCATGCAGGATCTCCTTTCGGTTTGGGTTCGATACAGTCTATGCCAAAAGGAGAAGTGGGGTGAAAAAGAAAACCGCCTGCATCTGCAGGCGGCAGAAATCAACCGATCATCTTCCAAAGTGTCTTTTCGGGGATGTTGGGATGTAGGGCGCGGA
>JAFYOK010000278.1 GCA_017560175.1 Clostridia bacterium
CGGCCAGGACCGGGAAGGCGGCGAGCACGGCGATGAAAGCAAGAAACTTCTTCATATCTTATTCAATTTAAGCTGAAAATCTTAAATTATTATATTTATTAACAAGAAGCGTCCGATCGAATGGCGACCGTCTTCAGCGATTACGTTGCGTCCAATGAAAAAGAGATCGACGATAACCAGCTGGTTATCAGCAAAATGGCATCCGGAGACCAGAATGCACAGGTCTATGAATCCGCAGATGCTCTGATCGAGTCCATTTATGAGAACATCAAGGCTTTTGAGAAGGAAGCCATCATGGCCGGCAGAGAATATTCCCGACACAGGATGAACCAGTGTATTGCGGTAAGCATTTATGGTGTTTCTCTCAAGACTGATCTGAAGGCCATGATCCTGTTTGGCGGTATGCTGTATGTGGTGCTGATGCTTCGCCGGATCTCTAAGAAATTTCCCCGAAAGGCATAAATTATCAAAGGGAGGATGACAATGAAAAGTTTTCAAATTTTCAGATATATCAAAAAAATTCTGCCGTTGATAATTGTGTTTTGCGTTTTGGCAACCGCTGCGGTTTATGTTAATCTTTCGAAATCCAATACCTATGTTGCATCCGAAGTTATCCATTACAACGATCCGATGGCAGAGCAGGGCCTGGCACCGACCGGAGAGAAGCTGGACGTTAACGAGATCAGATCTTCTTCCGTCATGTCAAAGGTCGTGGACAGCATGGGCCTTACCGGCATTTACTCTGTGGACAGCTTGACTTCCAGAATCAGCATTACGCCCATCGAGGACAAGGATAAGGTTGCGCAGAAAGAAGCAAAGCTGGAAGAGGGAGAAGAATACATTTACGAGCCCAGCACGTTCGTCGTTTCTTTTGCAGCTACCAGCGATGAGGGTCCTGATTTTGCCAGAACCGTGCTGGACAAAACCCTGGATGTCTACTTTGAACTGTTCAGCCAGCGCTATGTCAATGTTGCCCCTGCGGACAATACCATCGAAAAACTGAGTACAAACGGTTACGATTACATCGAGATGATGGAATTGATCGATACCGGCATCGACAATACGCTGAATACGCTGTACCAGAGAATGGCACAGAACAGTTATTACAGATCCAGCGAAACAGGTGTCTCCTTTTCCGAACTTGCCGATGATTTCAACTATGTAAGGCAGGTCAAGGTTTCTTCCCTCATGTCAAAGATCTATAATTATCAGATCACAAAGGACAAACAGGTGCTGGTCTCCGACTATACCAGCAGAATCGACAGCAACAATATTTCCAATGAGAAGGACAAAAGTATCGTTGAGGATGTTGTGGTTGTGATCGATGCGTATGTTACGAAGATGAGAGACTCCGGAAACACCAATATTACCTACGAATATATTCTCGACCAGGTCCATGAGAGAAATCTTCAGGAATATGTCGGTGACCAGACGGTAACATACGATGAGCTGATCTACAGCTGGAGAGACCACAACGAGAGCAAAGAATACGCGATCATTGATTCTGCCTACTGCCGCTACATTATTGATACCTTCACCAGCTGCACAGGCAACTGCGACGGTACTTGCCAATCTTCCGGCAAAACCTGCAGCGAACTGAGCAACCCCAATTACAGCCCTGTCCGGGAAGAGTTCGAGCGCGAAGTCGATGCGCTTCTGGTGGAACTGACGGAGCTTTACAGAATTACGATGCAGACCAACAATGAGTTCAACAAATATCTTGGTGCAAGCTATATTTCTGTGCTGTCTTCTGTATCTGTGAAAGAAAGCGTCAATGTGATGCTGTATACGGCAATCGCATTTGTTTTCCTGATGGTCGTATGCTGCGGCGGCGCGATCGTTCTGGGCAGAGCCGGCGACATCATCAACTATGTCTTCTACACAGACCATCTGACTGGATTCAACAACAGAGCCTCTCTGGATAAGTATTTAAAGGCAAAAGACAAAAAGCTTCTGGATGACGGCGTTGTGTACTGTATGGTAGATATTATCAATCTGGCGCAAATCAACACCAAGTATTCCAGAACTGCCGGTGATGAGATCATTTCCCTGTTTGCCCAGTACATTAAAGAATGTTTCGGCAAAGCCAAGGCAGAGTATATCTACAACGACAAAGGCAGCTTTGTTGTGCTGGTCGAAGATTCCGACTACATTACTGTGGAAGATATCATGAGATTGTTCAGACTGCGTCTGGATGAAAGAGAAAATCACAAGGAAGTTGCCATCGAATTCAAGGTCGGTATTGCTGAAACCTATAAGGAAAACAAGACCGCCAGAAAGCTGCTTTCTGAAGCGATCGGAAACAAGAAGAAGTATACCTCTGATGTAAGAGATCTTTGATCTTCTCAGGGGAAGGAAAGGGGGGCAAATGGCGTGGAGAAAAAGATCCAAAAAACTGTGATTGGCGTTTACTTTATGGGTGTAGCGATCATGATGTATTATTTCCAGAATGAATACATCGACGTAGGTTTGCAGATTACCTTCCGGCACGCATTTGCCCTCATCCTCTTCGGCTCTGCAGTACTTTTGTTCCTGTACCGGCCGAATATTGCAAGAGGTGTTACCGTATTTAAGGATGCCTGTATTTACAGCCTGCCCCTGGTGGTTATCATCACCGTGTCGATGTTTATCTGGTTTGTGGGAATGGCGGATACTGCTGTCATTTCCAGAGGCCTTTCAAGCTCGCTGGTGTATACGAATATGCTGTCTATGGCGCTGGGAGCCGGAGCGCTGCTGTATATTTTCGGAGAGAAGGCCGTGTGGTATAACCTTGTTGCGATCTTAACAGCAAATCTGGTGATTATCGCCACGGTCATTGCGCAGAACGGGATCGGCACCTATGTTTCTGAGTTTATCACACTGATAGTCACGTTTGCGGATGTAACAGGAGAGGTGATCGTTCAGGCGGAGATCCATGAGCTGGCTTTCTGCCTGGGTGCCTATTTGGTCTACATGCTCTACAAACCTAAAAAAAGCATTCTGTTCCTGATTCTGCTGGTGCTGAATCTGTTCTGCTTTCTGTCGGCGTTTAAGAGAATCGCCATCATCGCCCTTGTCATTGCCCTGGCGTTTGGCTACCTGCTGAAGTTTATTGCCCGGTTCAGCCAAAAGACAGCCTTTGGGCTACTTCTGTTTTTTTCCTTTTGTCTGGTAATCCTGCTGCTGGCCTATGTGGGCATTATTAAGATGGGTGCCTTTGAACTGCTGGAAGAGGCGGGCATCAATACCAGCGGCCGTGTGGGAGTTTATCATGCGGTGGATGAATTCTACCAGTTTGATCCCGCGTTTCTGGGAAATGGCATCGGCTTCCTGACATATCAGCTGAATACATTTATGTATATGGGTGTAGCGTCGGTCCACAATGACTTCCTGCAGCATTTTATCGACCTTGGTTTTTGGGGGTATATTATCTGGCTGGTCACGATGATATTTGCCAGAGTGCTGTACTTTGGAAAAAAAGGCAATTTGGACAACGCAATCATTACTTTTATCCTTATGGTGTATTTGATCGTGGTATCCGCCACGGACAATACCATGAACTATCCGCTGCTGACCTGCGTTCTGGCGATGCTGATGATGGGCAACAGTTTCGCGGAAAATGTACGTACCTGCGAGTATAAGATTTTCGGGTATGTTTCACCGGAGAACGCAGAAGAAAGTAGGTCATTGCTATGAAAATCCTGATGGTAAATAAGTTCCTGTATCCCCGGGGCGGAAGCGAAAGCTATATGCTCTACCTGGGAGAGCATCTTGAAAAAATGGGCCATCAGGTATCCTACTTTGGTATGTACGACGAGAAGAATACGGTAGGGAATGCAGCAGGGCTGTATACCCAGAACATGGATTTTCACGCGAAGAATTGGGAACGGTTTCTGTATCCCTTTAAGATTATCTACTCTTTTGAAGCAAAAAAGAAGATCATGCAGGTGATCAATGACTTTCAGCCCGATATTGTGCATATGAACAATATCAACTTCCAGCTGACCCCGTCCATCATCTACGGCATCAAAAAGAAAGGCATTCCTCTGGTCCAGACGGTCCATGACTACCAGATGATCTGTCCGAACCATCTGCTGTATAACTTTGACAAGAACACGCCCTGCGAAAAGTGTATCAAGGGTTCCTATTGGAACTGCATCAAAAACAGATGCATTCACGGCTCGCTGGTAAAAAGTGCTTTGGGTGTAGTGGAGGCAACGCTGTTTTCTCTGCTGAAACCCTATAAAAAGGTGGATCTGTTTGTCTGCCCCAGCAACTTTCTGGAAAACAAGCTGCTGTCCGCAAGAAAATACTATC
>JAFYOK010000279.1 GCA_017560175.1 Clostridia bacterium
GGTAGGCCATCTCAACGGTACACAGGCTGTGGAGAAAAATGACCTCATCATTGTCGAGGGCTCCTATTGTCAGAGCCCCGATGTGGATTTCGATTATGACCTGCGCATTTTTGTCGATATCGATCCCGACAGCCAGATCGAGCGCATTGCAAGGCGCAATCCCGATATGGTGGAAAACTTCCGTAATCGCTGGATCCCCATGGAGGAGCATTATTTCTCGGCTTTTGATATCAAAGCAAAGGCCGATGTAGTGGTAAGGACATAAAAATCATGCCCCGTCAGAACTAACTGACGGGGCATTTCTTTAATATTCGATGGGCATCATGGGGCACTTCATGGGAGTGTTCTTGCTGGGCGGTACGATGAAGCCCAGCTTTTCATAAAGGGCCTTGGCCTGGGGTGCGGCCTGCAGGTCTACATAGGAGAGGTCGAGGGTACGGGCATGAGCCATCAGCATTTCCATCAGACCTTCGGCAAAGCCCAGACGGCGGTAGTCGGGCCATGTAAATACATTGAGGACGGTGGCCGAGCGACCGTTGGGATGCCAGCGGTTGGCCGGCTGCTCAATGACATGGAGCAGGGCACTGCATACGGGGGTATCGCCCATAAAGCCCATGTAGCCATAGATATTGGTATTGAGGTTGCGGTGAAGGAAATCGGTGCGCTGGGTACGGATGGAAGCGGCCTGTTCCTCTGTCATGGGGTATTTTTCTTTGAGAAAGTAGAGGGCCATATCACAGAGGGCTTCGATATCGCTCTCGACCGCCATGCGGTAGGTGACTTCCGGGCCGATGACCTTTAAGAAATCACGCAGACGGGCAATTTCATGGTTACAGCCGATGGTATCGGTTTTGCCCTTGGGGTTGAACCAGCAGGTGGTCAGACCGTAGGCCTTGCCGCCCTTCATATCGGAAGAAAGGCTGTCGCCCAGCAGGATGGTTTTGTCGATCTTATCACGGCCGATCTGTTCAAAAACGGCATCGAAATAACGGGGATCGGGCTTTTCGTAGCCGATGGCCTGGGAGGCAAAGACACCTTTGAAGAGGCCTTCCAGTCCTGCCGCCTTTATGCGCTGGGCTTGGGTATCCATAAAGCCGTTGGTAACAACATAGAGTTCGGTCTTCCGGGAGAGCAGACGGCAAAGCTCCAATGCGCCGGGGATAAGGACGGCACTTTTGGAAAGACCAAGACGGAAGTGGCTGTTGAGGTCGAGGGGGTCAACATCGGTCAGACCCAGTTCAGCCGAAAAATCTGCAAAGCGCTTATGGGAAAGCTGGTCACGGGTAATCTCCTTGCGCTCCAATGCCTTCCAGCAGGCTCCGTTGATCTCTTCAAAGCGAGCCACTTCGGCATCGGAGAGCGGATGGCCCAGTTCTTCATAGAGAGAACGGAGAGAATGGTCGGAAGCGGCGCCGAAATCCAGCAGGGTATCATCCAGATCGATCAGTACAACGGGATATTTCATAGGATACACTCCTTTTTCAGCATTGTAGGGGCCGATGCCCTTCAGCGGCCCGTCGAATAAGATTATTATACGGTATCCTGCTTCGGAGGGCAAGTCTGCTTGCCTTTTGTATGTACTTATAGTACAATACATATATAATTTATTCAATGAAAGTGGTGTATTTTCCTATGAAAATCCTCGTTACCGGTTTTGATCCCTTTGGCGGCGAGACCGTCAATCCTTCCTGGATGGCTGTCGAGAAGCTGACCGATACCGTTCCCGGCGCAGAGATCATCAAGAGAAGTCTGCCTGTTGTATGGTTCAAGGCCCTGGATATCCTGGGCGGTTATATTGAAGAGATCCGTCCCGATGTCGTCGTCATGTGCGGCCAGGCCGGCGGCGCCGACTCCATGCGCATCGAGCGCGTTGGCATCAACCTCTGCGAAGCCAAGATCGCTGACAACGAAGGCCTCCACCTGGTGGGTGATCCCATCCTCAAGGACGGCCCCAACGCCTATTTCTCCAATTTCCCCTACCGCGCGATGTTTGCAGCTGTTGAGGAAGCAGGCATTGCCGTCAAGCATTCCTTCTCGGCAGGCGCATATCTGTGCAATCACGTTCTCTACGGTGCCCTCCATCTGGCAGAAACCAAGTATCCCGGCATGAAGGCCGGCTTCATCCATGTTCCCTATCTGCCCGAGCAGACCGAGGCCAAGCCCGAAGGCACACCCTCCATGCCTCTGGAGACCATTGCCAAGGCCATCCAGATCATGGTCGAGACCATCGCAAAAGAAGCATAAGATTATGGAGAAGTTCATGCAAATCATGGGCAGCATATTCGCATGGATACCATGGGCTGCAGTTGCTATAGCGGCCATGTCTCTTGGTGTATATGGCATTGTGCTCATGGGTGTCTTTGCTGTTGTTGTCATCGTTCGGCAGCTGAATACGATCACCAATCTTTTGCAGGAGCAGAATGAACTGCTGCGGCAGAAAAACGAAAAACAGGAATAACCTTATCCCCGGTGGAATAGACATCCATCGGGGATATTTTTTTGCCCGTATTCCCTCTGCCATTTCCCGATGAATTATGATGGGTCACTTCCTTAAAATGGTAAATATTACCGGAAGGAGTTGGGACTATGCAGGTAAAGGAAAAGAAAGCACCAAAACTGCGGAATATTCTGCAGAAGAGTTTACATACATGGAGTGGCATCGGCCATTTTCTTGCGGCCTTTCTGTTGGCTGATGCCTGTCTGCTGGAAAGCATCCGTCCCTTCGGCCTGTGTTATGGTCTGACGTTGGAGGAGAAAGACAGGCTGTGGGGATGCAGCGGCGCCTTTCTGGGCAGCCTGATGATCGCCGGGCCCCGGGGCGGTGCGATTTATGGTGCGGCGGCGATTGTAGCATTGACGGCCGATACCGTTCTGCTGCGAGAAAGCCGTGCTCGGGAGATCTTTCTGCCCCTGCTGCTGGCCGGTGTGATCGCCCTTATCAAACTGCCGTTTGCCTTGATGGAGGGATTGGGGTCTGTCGGGCTGCTGATGGTGGAAGTGCTGCTGACAGCTATGGCCAGCTATTGTCTGCTGCTGCCCAAAGAGGGTGCGCAGGGCAGTATTCGGCGTGGGGTACTATCGGTGATGGCCATCGTCGCTATGGCCGACCTGCGGATCCTGGAGCTGATCTCGCCATCCTGTGCCGCTGCCTTATTGCTGACGGCATTGCTTTCTTATGGCAGTCTGCCCAAAGAGGGGGAACGGCAAATCGACCTGACGGGGGCGGCCTTTGGCCTGGTCATCGGTGCCTTTCTCGATATGGCCTGTGACGGCGCGCCCTTTTATGCCGCTGTTTTTGGGCTTTCGGCAGTTCTGACCTGTTGTTTGCCTGCAAGAAGCCGCATCGCCTTTTCCATTACATTTCTTCTGACCGGACTGAGTGCGCTTCTATGGAGTTTTGGAGACGGGCGCGCTATGGGATGTGTTTACGATCTGTTCATTGCTGTGTCGCTGTTTCTGCTGCTGCCCGAAGAATGGGTGGCAGCGGTGGTCTGGCAGCGCAGCCGAACCGATGGATATGCTTCGGCACAGACAGCTGAAGGTACAGCACTGCGTCTGCATGGGCTGGGAGAGGCCATTGCCGCGTTGACCGACAGCGTATGGGAGCCGGAGGAGGGAGAAGAGGGTTTGGGCACCATCTTCGACCATGTGGCTGCCGAGCTTTGCCGCACCTGTCGCAGAGCAGGGATCTGTTGGATGGAAGAGTATCAATCGACGGTGGGTGCCTTCAATGATCTGCTTCCCGGGCTGCGCAGAAAAGGGCATATCGCTCCGGAGGAGTTGGGCGGCGGCCTGAGGGGATGCACCGATCCCAACGGACTGTGTGCCGCCATCAATCGGGAATATATGTCATGGCTGCGGCGAAGAGCTGAACGACGGGAACGGAAGCTGCACAGAGATCTGCTTCGTGCCCAGTATGCCGGCCTGGGTGCTGCCGTGGACAGCGTGGCGGCGGCTGTACGGGAAGAATATGTGCATAAACCCATGGCCGAGCGGCAGGTGGCCGGGATTCTTTCGGCCTATCGAAAAGGCCTGCACACCGAAGTATGGCGCGGCGGCGGACGGCTGCATATTTCCATCGGCCCTTTTATGCCCGATACCCAATGGCCCGAAGAGGAGGCCTTTCTGCGGTCGGCAGAAGGAGCTTTGGGTTGTCGTTTTCTGCCTGCCGAACGGGTCTGCGGCAAGACAGGGGAGCAGTATCTCTATAAGGAAAAGGAGCATCTGGCCGTCACGCTCAGCGCGGCTGTGCGGCGTAAAAAAGGAGAAGAGGTCTGCGGCGATTCCTATATCTTTTTCCATACCGAGGATGGACGTGCCATTATCCTGCTGTCGGATGGTATGGGAACAGGCCGTGAGGCTTCCCGTCTGTCCCGTAATACGGTGGAACTGGTCGCAGCCTTTGTGCGGTCGGGATGTTCGCTGACCGAAAGCGCCTGTGCGGTCATTCCGTTTCTGCAAGGGCGCTGGTCTGCCGGGTTTGCCACCCTTGACCTGTTGGAGATCGATCTCTTTTCCGGTGCAGCAAAGCTGATCAAATGCGGTGCGGCCGACAGCTTTCTGGTGGAAGGGGGCATGGTGCGGTCATTGTCGATGGTCTCTCTGCCGCCGGGTGCCGATCCCGAGGGGGGAGAAGGACCCAAAGGTATCGATTTTCTGCTTCGGCCCGGCTGCCGTATGATCATGGCCAGCGACGGTGCCGAACTGACCGACCCTGACCTGCTGTGCAGAAGCGGCCTGACGGCAGGCGAACTGGCTGCTGCCTGCGGTCGGGATGGTCGGGATGACCTGACCATACTGGTATTGAGCATCTGTGAGGCAGATTGCAAGGAAGAAGGATAAAAGGAGGTGTATGTGATGGTCAAAGGAACAACGAAACAGGCAGTCATTCTTCAGCCGGGGGATAAGAGCGGCTTTGAGCAGGCGATCTTTATTCTTGCACCCGGTCATGGAGGGGAAAAGCTGGAATCCCCCGAAGATCTTCTGCGGCTGGCTGACAGCATTGCGGAAAAATATACGGTGGATACGTTGCGGCCCATGAGAAAATACAGATTGCTGCCCTGCCTGCTCAGCTTCCTGCTGGGTGGGCTGGTGACGGGCAGTATCCTGCTTTTCCTGCTGTAAATATCGGCTTGCAGCCCGCTTTCTGCAGTATATGTTTAAGGAGGGAAAAGATTGACAAAAGACCTTCTTTATAGTATGATTGTAACAGATTGTTACCGCTTTGTAATGTTTGTTACTATTGATGACAAACTCGAGTAAGTAAGAAGGTTTTTATGGCTACATTGAATAAATATCGCAAAAATTACATTTCGAATATGCTCAATGCCCTGCATCGCAGATGGATCGTCCTCCGTCTTTCCACCGGCCGCCTGGCCGGCATCGGCAAGACTTCTCAGGCAGTCCACAACCTGCTGGGCTTTTTGGCCGTCCTGCTTTCGGCCGTTCTGACCGTTGGCAAGAAGTGCTTCGGTCTGCTGCAGGACCTGGCTGACCATGCTTCGATCCTGGTCGATCCCCTCACCGAGCTGCTGGCCAGAATCGGTGTTGAGGGCAAGCTGGTCGTGCTTCGTCTGCGCAGCCGTCATATCCAGCGTGATCGTCTGATCCCTGCCATGATGCTGCTGACTGCCACCGTTACCATCTGCACCGTCAGCTGCCTGGGTGTTGGCCTGCGTGTCACCATCAACGGTCAGCCTATGGGCTATATCTCCAGCAAGGCCGAGATGGAATCCATTCTGGCCAATGTTGAAGACAGAGTTTCCAACTACCTCGGTTCTCCCTACAGCCTCAATCTGAATGTTGCCTACGCTATCGGTTATAACGATGGTCTCAAGGCCGTTTCGGAAGAGAGCGTTTCCAACTTTGTCATGTCGGGCCTCAGCAACATTACCACCAAGTATGTTCTGACCGTTGATGGCGAAGTCATCGGCGCACACGAGAGCAAGACCGCGCTGGAACTGCTCCGTCAGCGTATGCTGGAAGCCAGCATCAACACCTATCGCGGCGGCAAGGTCGAGTTTGTCCAGGACGTTCGTATCGTCCCCATGGGCAGCGAGGATGTTACCATGATGTCCATCGAGGAGATGGAGACCGCTCTGTCGGGCAACAGCCGTGAGTCGGTCGTTCACACCGTCCAGTCGGGCGAGACCGTTTCGGGCATCGCCTATAAGTACGATACATCGGTTTCTGCAATTCAGGAAGCTAACCCCGAACTGATTCCCGAAAAGATCAAGATCGGTGATGAGATCACCGTTTCGGCTTCTGTCCCCACCCTGTCGGTCAAGGAGACCGTCGTAGAATCCTATACACGTGCCGTCGGCTATGAAACCATCAAGGAAAAGACCGATGATCTGTATACCACCCAGAGCCGCGTCAAGCGCGCCGGTGTCAACGGTGAAGCTGCTGTCGTTGCCGAAGTCGTTTATGTCGACGGTGCCGAGCAGGATCGCCTCATTCTGGAGTGGGAGAACATTACCGAGCCCGTGGATGAGATCGTCGAGGTCGGTACCAAGCAGCCTCCCAAGAAGGCAGCCACAGGCAGATTCATGCGTCCTGCCAACGGTTATATTTCTTCCCGTTACGGCTACCGCAAGAACATGGGTGACTTCCACACCGGCGTAGACTTTGCCGGTCCTACAGGTACTCCCATTTATGCGGCCGACGGCGGTAAGGTTACATACGCAGGCTGGAAGGGCAACTACGGCTACTGCATCTTCATCGACCACGGCAATGGCTATACCACCGTTTATGCCCATTGCAGCAAGCTGCTGGCGAAGGTTGGTCAGAGCGTTGCCAAGGGCGAGACCATCGCACGTGTCGGTTCCACCGGTCGTTCGACAGGCCCCCATCTGCACTTTGAGATCCGTGTCAACGGACAGCATAAGAATCCCCTCAATTACATTGGCTAACAGCCATGAAGAAAGCCCCATCGGATATCCGATGGGGCTTTTTGTATGTCCGGAATTAGAACTCAGGGATGGCAGGGATCTCTTCGATCTCTTCTTCGGGCTTCTGGCCGGGCATGGTGCAGGTATCACCGTTGCAGACGATCTGCTCGGCAGGGACCATGGTGCAGCTGTCACCGTTGCAGACAACGGTGGCGCCGCCTTCCTTGCGGCGTTCTTCGCTCTGCAGGATCTCGATCATCTCTTCCTTATCAAAGGCTTTGAGAGCGATCTTTTCGCCGTTGATATAAATGGAGGGAACGCCCTTGATCTCCAGAACATTGCGTGCGTGGTCGCAGGCAGCCTGCTCCAATTCGGAATACTTGCCGCTGAGAACGGCAGCTTTGTAGTCCTCGCCATTCAGACCCAGACTTTCGGCCAGCTTGACCAGAACAGCCATGTCGCCGATATCCAGCTCGTCAATGAAGTAAGCGCGGTACATCAGCTCATTGTATTCTTCGCCCTTGCCCTGCTCGCAGGCATAATACCAGCCTTCAAAGGCCCAGCGGGTACGGGGACGGGGAACAACGTTGGGAGGCAGTTTCATATCCAGACCCAGCTTCTTGCAGGGTTCGACCAGGATCTGATAGCCTGCCTTGCGCTTTTCGTCATGGTAAGTATCGACCTGGGGCTTGGGTTCGGGTGTCAGCTCATAGGGCTGCCATGTGATGTTGGGTGTGATGCCGGTCTCGGCCATGGCCTGACGCAGAGCTTCCTTGGCGACCAGGCAGTAGGGGCATACATAATCGGATACGAATAAAATTTCCATGTGATTTTCCTCCCAATCTTTGGTTTATCTTCATTTTAACATTATAAATAGAGGTTGGCAATCGTTGGGCAAATGATATATCCGATAAATCGGCAATCATAAATAGAAAAAGACCCTGCCGCAGACGCAGCAGGGTCGGGAAAATGGATTTATTTGCTCTGTGCAGCCAGCTTGTTGGCACGACGGTTCTTGACTTCGTCGGACATGGGCTTGATATCGCCGGCCTGGGTCAGCGCCCACTTGGTCAGCATGGGACCAAACAGCTCGTAGACCAGAACGGCAAAGAGGATGATATTGCGGATGGCATCGCCTTCGGGGCCCAGCTGACGGGCGGTCAGGCACATACCCAGCGCAACACCGGCCTGGGGCAGCAGAGTGATACCCAGATACTTGCAGACTTCGGGGGAGCAGTCGGTGGCTTTGGTGCTGACATAGGAACCGACATACTTACCGATGGAACGGAAGAGGATATAGATCAGACCTGTACCCATGACGGCAAGATCGGTGAAGACGCTCAGCTCCAGCTCTGCGCCGCTGATGACAAAGAAGAGGGCAAAGAGGGGAGAGGTCCACTTGTCGGTACGCTCCATCATATCTTCCGACAGGGGGCAGATGTTGCAGAAGACGGTACCCAGCATCATGCAGACCAGCAGGGAGGAGAAACCGACTTCAACAGGGCCGACATGGAAGTGGAGCATCGACAGAGATGCGGTCATCAGAACAAAGGCGATGGTGATGTTCAGACGGTTGGTATTGGAGTGGTACTGGGTCTCCAGCTTGGTGAGGACCCAACCCATGATGCCGCCCAGCAGCAGGGAGGCAACGATCTCGACCATGGGAGTGACCAGAATGGAGATCAGATCGGTGGTGCCGCTGCTCAGTGTACGGGCAATACCGAAGGAGATGGCAAAAACAATGAGACCGACAGCGTCATCCAGAGCAACGACGGGCAGCAGCAGGTTGGTCAGAGGGCCTTTGGCCTTATACTGACGAACGACCATCAGAGTCGCTGCAGGTGCAGTCGCTGTGGCGATGGCACCGAGGGTGATGGCCTGGGCCAGGGAGACCTTGTCGGGCATCATAAAGTGGAGGCCGATCAGGGCAGCATCGACCAGCAGGGCGGTGACCAGCGCCTGGACAACGCCGATGATGGCAGCCTGTCTGCCGGTATTCTTCAGCTCGTTGAGGCGGAATTCGTTGCCGATGGAGAAGGCGATAAAGCCGAGGGCAACTTCCGAGATCAGGGACAGATTTTCAACAGCCGACATGGATGTGAAGCCGAAACCGTCGAGATGGAGGGCACCCAGGCAATAGGGGCCAACCAGTACGCCTGCGATCAGGTAGGCAGTAACGTCAGGCAGCTTGAAACGCTTGACGACACGGGTCATCAGCAGACCTGCCAGCAGGGCAACAGAAACGGACAATAAGGTGGACATGGGACATTCGCTCTTTTCATTATGTTGTAGGGCGTCTTTCAAACGCCACGATAGTATACTGCTGTGAGAAATGAAATTCAACCTTAAAAACGGCGAAATAAATAACTTAATTGAAATAAATTTGGACAAATTTAACAAACACTGCCAACAACTGCCAAAATATACAAAAATATCTGATAGAGAAACTTTTGTTGCAAAAATGCAGAAAAAGATATATAAAAATAAACCCCCATCCGAAACCGGATGGGGGCAGGAAGCTGAAATATTGCTTTACAGTTCGGCGATCAGTTCGGCTCTTTCGCGGCAGTTGAAATGACCCTTGGCAGGCTCGGCATCTTCTGCGGGATAGCCGATGGGGAAGAGGGCGATCATTTCGTAATCCTGCATCTCGGGGAAAGCGGCCTTGAGCTCGGGGGCCTTGAAGTGGCCGATCCAGGTGGAACCCAGGCCCAGATCATGGATAGCCATCATCAGATGGGTGGCAACGATGGCGGCATCGACATCGGCAAAGTTCTTCTGGTCATACTTACGTACCCAGCCTTCTTCGGCCTTGCTGCCGACGGCCAGGATGACCTTGGCACCAAAGGTGAAGGGAGTGAACTCGGCCATCTTTTCGACAGCTGCGGGGCTGCGGATGACCCAGATCTTATAGGGCTGGTTGTTGCAGGCAGTGGGAGCAGCCAGACCGGCCTGGAGAATGGCTTCGATCTTTTCGGGCTCAACGGGCTTATCGGAAAGTTTACGGACAGAATAACGGTCTTTTGCCAGATTCAGAAAATCCATAGGTAATCTCCTTTCGATTTAAAAAATGGGCTTCCGCGAGGGAAGCCCATATAAAGGTTCAATTAGTCGACGAAAACGTACTTGCTCAGGCGCTCCATAGCTTCCTGTACACGAGACAGGGGCAGAGCCAGGTTCATACGGATATGGCAGGGGCCATGGAATGCGCGGCCATCCTGGATGGTAACGCCGTGATCCCAGCATGCCTTCTGGATCTCATCGATGGTCTTGCCGTGCTTCTCGCACCATTCTGTGCAGTCGATGAAGAGCATGTATGTGCCCTGGGGCTTCTGGATCTTAACGCCTTCGAAGTTCTTTGTGATGTACTCGTGGGCGTAGTTGATGTTGCCATACAGAACTTCACGCAGCTCGTCCAGCCACTCGTGGCCTGTGGGCTGGTAAGCGCCGATGCAGCCGTACATGGAGAGGACGTTCATCTGGTTGTAGTGGCTCAGGCTGGATTCCTTGTTGCAGCGGTCACGCAGCCAGTTGTTGTAGATGACGGTGTAAGAACCGACCAGACCGGCCAGGTTGAAGGTCTTGGAAGGAGCGTAGACAGCAACGGTGCGCTGCTTTGCATCCTCGGAAACCATCTGTGTGGGGATGTGCTTGTAGCCGGGCATGACCAGGTCAGACCAGATCTCGTCGGAGATAACGAAGACATCGTGCTTCTTATAGAGCTCCATAGCCTTCTCCAGCTCCCACTTTTCCCAGACACGGCCGGTGGGGTTGTGGGGAGAGCACATGATGGCGCAGTGGATCTTGTTCTTGATGATCTTCTCTTCCATATCTTCGAAGTTCATGCGGTAGATGCCCTGCTCGTCGATCTCCAGTGCGGAGTGAACGATCTTATAACCGTTGTTGATCAGAGAGCCTGTGAAGCCGACGTATGTGGGAGAGTGGACCAGAACATTATCGCCCTTGGAGCACATGACATTCAGTGCTGTGACAACGCCGCCCAGAACGCTGTTGGCGTAGCCGATGTGCTGATGCTCCATGCACTCGACGCCGTTGCGGGTCTTGTGCCAGTTGACGATACCATCCAGATACTCCTTACGGGGTGCAAAGTAACCATAAGCGTGGTGCTGTGTACGCTCAATGATCGACTGGGGGATGGAGGGAGCAGTTGCAAAGTTCATATCGGCAACCCACATGGGGATAACATCAAAACCTTCGACAGGACCCGGAGGAGCGAAGCCACCCGAACCGGGTGCCTCAACAGCGATGGCGTCCTTACCGTGACGATCGATAATGGAAGTAAAATCAAATTTCATAACGCAGATTCTCCTTATCTGTTATATTTTGCACTACCTTCATTTTAGGCAAGTCTGCACAAAAAAGCAA
>JAFYOK010000280.1 GCA_017560175.1 Clostridia bacterium
AAGTTCTGGCTGCCGACTGCGGCGCTGTCATCCGCGCATAAGTCCGGCCTGTAACTGTCTCCAAACTTTTGCTTTACTTTGTTTCCAAGTTGTAATATAATAAATTATGTATTCAGCATCTGCCGGAACAACATCACATCGATCTCGAGGAGGGTATCAGCATGATCGACGGAACCAAGAAGTTTAATGTAAACGATGACGCCAATCAGGAGATGAAGCGTATTCTGATTACCGTTTATGATGCACTCCGCGAAAAGGGTTACAACCCTATCAACCAGATCGTCGGTTACATCCTTTCGGAAGACCCCACATATATTACAAATCATCACAATGCCCGTGGTCTCATCCGCAAGATCGACCGTGATGAGCTGCTTCAGGAGCTTGTCAGACAGTATCTTTCCAATTGATTTGATCCGAACCCCTGCCCTTTTACCGGCAGGGGTTCGATTTTGTAACAAAAAGCCGACATTTTCCCCTTAAAAGTTACAGGAAAAATTTGGCCTGTAACTTTTGTAAGCAATTTGTTACTTTTTGTTTGACTTTTGTTACCAGTGTGATATAATATTAACATCGGAGGTTTACTATGAGCGAGAACACCAATAAGATCCCCCTGACTTATAAGGGACGTCCCCTCATCCGTAAGGACAACACCATTTACTACGGCTTCATGTCGGATAAGTATATCGCAGTTCTTCAGGTGCTTTCCACCAAGAAGGTCGGCGAGCTCGATGTAGCCGAAAAGGTATCCGTTCAGCTTCAGCTGACCGACCCCGATATCAGCGCAAAAGATAAGATCATTAAATCGTCCACCAAAGACGGTCTCTATAATGCCATGGATGTTGCATCCATCTGGCTGGACAGAAACGCCAAGTAAGCTGTCCCCTTCCCCAGCGACCGTTTTTTCGTTTATACCCCGGAGGTAATTTCCTATGGCTTTCTTCAACCGAATCAAAAAGACGATGTTCGTCACCTTTATTCTGACCGCACTGATGACCCTTTCGGTCAACGCCTATGATGTCAAGGGCGGCGAAATCAAGGTCGGTTCTTCCCTTAATCTGCGTTCCGAGGCCAACACATCGGCTTCCGTCGTCACCCAGATCCCCAACACCCATCGTGTTGCCGTTTTGGATGCCGTTGAAGGCTGGTATAAGGTTGCTTACAATGGCCAGTGTGGTTTCGTCAGCGCCGATTATGTTGAGCTGTCGGATATCATGAATGTCGAGCCCGGTGCTGCTAAGGTCACCACCGATGTTCTCAATGTCAGAAGCACACCTTCTACCTCCGCCGATATCGTCACTCGCCTGTCCAAGGGCACCACTGCCAAGATCATCGGTATCAATACCGGTTGGTTTAAGATCCAGCTTTCTACCGGTGCTACAGGTTACATCCATCCCGACTATGCTGAAGTTGTTGCCAACACTATTTCTGTTACAGCTGCTTCTTCGGCTACCGGTTCCACAGCACCTGCTGCAACTGCTGCTTCGGATTCGGTTCGCAGCCAGATCCTTGATTATGCTGCTACTTTCCTGGGTGTCCCCTATGTTTACGGTGGTTCTTCCCCCAAGGGCTTCGACTGCTCGGGCTTTACATCCTATGTCTACAAGCATTTCAATGTCAGCCTGCCCCATTCCTCGGCTTCGCAGTATACTCGCGTAACCAAGGTTTCCCGTGACAATCTGCAGCCCGGCGATCTGGTCTTCTTTGCCAGCACCGCAGGCGGCTCCAAGATCAATCATGTTGGAATCTATGTCGGCAACGGCAACTTTATTCATGCACCCAGCCCCGGAAAGAGAGTTTGCTATGATTCTCTCTATAGCTCCTACTATTCTTCCCATTATGTAGGTGCAGGCACCGTTTATTAATTTTTACATATGGATATGAAAAGAGGCATCTCATCGAGATGCCTCTTTTTTGTTGCCTAATTTATTTTTTGGAGTAGGATTCCTTCGCCCTCCGGATTCTCTGCAATATAGAGATCTTCCGACTCCAATCGTACGGTATACAAAGGAAATACCGAAGATGAAGCTGCGCTACGGATCGGATCACCATCCATCAAATCATTGACTTCAAAATATAGTGTACCCCGAAAGGTCTCCCCTGCTTCATCGGTAACTTCGATCTTAACCTCTGAGGTCAGTGCAACCAGTTCCTTTTCGGCATCCGCTTCTTCCATCATTGGTGACCAGCAGAAACCATTGCCCTCGGAATAGATTTGACTTCCATCAACCATACCGCCAACGATCATCTTTCGTGTACCGTTGGGACCCGAGAGATTCAGCGTCTTGTATGCAAAATCGAAGAATACAGGAAATGCCGGATATTGGGAACTTAACTGCGGTTGGTATTCCCATTGAACTGTCTCTACTGCACTCATAATATGCCATTGTTCCATCCATTGGCTGAGGTTTTCATCTTCGATGACCCAGATTTTATCAGGGTACAATGTATCAGAGCCCTCGCCAAAGATGATGCGTGTCAAACCATCGGCATATTGCAAAAGATATTCTCTTCCCGAACACATAACCATGGCAGAAACTTCATGGTCGATATATTTGCCTTCATAAATCGCATTGACCGGCAGACTGCGCAAACATTTTGCCAGCACCTCTATCTGAACCTTATCAGCCTCATAGTAAAGGTCATTGCTCCAATCATGTACCGAGATCCAGTCAATATCATCTGGCATAATATTGTTTGCCCACTGAAAGGGTGAATCGGCTTTGGCAAAAGGATTATCAATCGGATTCAACAAAACCATCCAGCGAACAGAACTATCGTCGGAATAGAGGTCAATCTCCCCTTCTGCATCATAATAGCCATGGCAAAGCAAAACCGAGCCGTCCATCTGCAACAGAACAATATAGAAGTTATCATCCTTGACAACGCGCCAGGCCTTGTAATTCTGCCTGCGGATTGAAGCCTCATCTTCCGGCCAGCTCCAGGGGCCATTTTCATTTTTCTTCTGTTCCCGGAACAGAACATCGAAATTGTCTTTAGTCAGCTCCCATTCCTGCAAAGTGCCAAAAGTTTCATCTTCCCCCATTACAAGCCAACCATCTTCTGTAACTGTAATTTCTGACAGATACTGTACCTCATAGTCACTTTCTACAAGGGGCGGTGAAGCGTAGATATTCTGGAAAGGATCATAGGTTTTATTGAATATCTTATCTGCATCCGGCAACACTTTCTGATCGGTCATAAAAAACACTATGATAGCCAATGTTGCCAGTACAGCTACGGCAATCATCCATTTTGCAGGCTTCTTATATCGAAGGACAGCACGGATTCGATCCTTGACGCCGACTTCTCCAAAGGCCAACGGACAGAAAATCTTCTTTTCACGAGGCAGGCTGCAAACCAGCAAAGCATTTGAATAGGCCTTTTTATATTCCGCAGTTCCGCTGCGGATGACCTTCTCATCACAGGCCAGTTCAATATCCCGGCAGAACAGCACATAGGCCAGCCAGCAGAACGGATTAAACCAATGCAGAGTCAGCGCAGAAAATCCGATCAGCTTCCAGATATGGTCTTTTCTTTGGATATGTGCGCGCTCATGAGCCAGTACATACTTCTTCTCCTCTTCACCCAAAGATGAAGGCAGGTAGATGTGTGGTCGAATCATTCCCAAAATAAATGGCGTATCGATCTCATCGCACAAGCGAACCCTCTCTTCCTCGTCGGGAACAGAAACAGCTACACGGCGTCCCAGCAGATAACGACTGCCTACTGCATAGAGAAGCATTACACCTATACCGATGCCCCAAAG
>JAFYOK010000281.1 GCA_017560175.1 Clostridia bacterium
CATTGCCTGTATCTTCCAGATCGAGGCCTTCATGGCTCAGATGCCACAGGTTCTTGTCCTTGGAGTAGTTGGTCTCACGGTTGATCTTGAGGGGGATATTATGTGCTTCGGCGTAGTCGATCTCTTCTTCGCGGGACTTGATATCCCACTCACGCCAGGGAGCGATGATGGCCAGATGGGGAGCAAAAGCCTTGATGCCCAGCTCGAAACGTACCTGGTCGTTGCCCTTACCTGTGCAGCCGTGGCAGATGGCGTCTGCGCCTTCAGCGATGGCGATCTCGGCCAGCTTCTTGGCGATCAGAGGACGGGCAAATGCTGTGCCCAGCAGATAGTCTTCATACTTGGCGCCGGCCTTGACGGCAGGCATAATATATTCATCAACGAACTCTTCCTTGAGGTCGGCAATGTACAGCTTGGATGCGCCGGTGGCAAGAGCCTTCTCTTCCAGACCGTCCAGCTCTGTACCCTGTCCAACGTCACCGCAAACGGCGATGACTTCGCAGTTATCATAGTTTTCCTTCAGCCAGGGAATAATGATGGATGTATCCAGACCGCCGGAGTATGCCAGAACGACCTTCTTGATGTTTTCCTTATGCATGTTCATAATGTATTCCTCCAACTTGTGCGTGTATTTGTTTCGTTGGATATATATTAGCATATAGCGTATGAATATGCAAGAGTTTTTATGCAGATTTCTGAAAATATTTTCGTTCTATATAAAGGAAGCCCATGCTGAAAAATCTTTCAGCATGGGCTTTAAAGTTTATGCAAAGAATCCTGTCCAGACCATATAATATCCGACGGCAAAGACCATGGTGGTGGCGATGGCCGGGATGGTGCGGCGGAAGAGTGTGCCCAACGGAATCTCGAAATATTCCGAAATCAGAGTCAGGCAGATGTGTGTGGGCGACAGCTGGTTGGCAGCGTATGTGGTGCCCATCAGCAGGACCAGCAGAGGCAGGCCTGCACCGGGAACCGATGCCATGGCGACCGGGATGCAAAGGCTGATAATGGCCTGGGAACCCGATACGATGGTGCCGAAGAAGAAGATCAGCATGAAGATCATAAAGGGCGGGATGGGCAGACCGGCAAAGAAATCGGGCAGCGCTTTGATGGCGCCCGAAGCGGTGAGGAACTCCTTGAAGATCATAACGGTGAAAGTATTGAGCATCAGCTTGCCCTGGAAGGAAGCCTTGAAATAGGGCTTGATCTCGTCGAACGAGAACTTATGCACAAAGAAATAAACCACAAGAATCATGGCTGCAGCCATGTAAATCTCCATTTTGAGGACGACAGCCAGCAGAATGATGACCAGAATGGGCCACAGACCGATGAAAATCTCCTTCAGATGATGGGGTTTGTTGCCGACCGAGGCTTCACCCGTTTCGGTGGGCACCTTGCCGCGCAGGAACCAGAAACAACCGGAGAAGATGACGCAGGCAACGATGGGCAGCATGGCCACAACGAAGTCGCCGGCCGGGGTCTTGGTCAAGGTCAGCGCCAGCAGAATGGCCGAATAGGTGGGCATAAAGGATTCCGATACATGACGGAAGTAGGTTGTGGTGACCGCCATGGCCTCGTGGTCGAGGTAGCCCTCCGAGGAGGAACGGACGATATCACCGGCGATGAATGCGGCATTGGGTGTGGGCAGCATACCGAGGAAAATGGGTGCTGCCGCGCAGTTGACCCAGCGGTTATTGAACAGCGCGCTGAGGCCTTTCTGGGCACGGTCGATGGCGCCGCGCTTACCCATCATCTTCTGCAGGAAGGTGACGATATACATAACAACGATGAGCGAAATGGTGCTCCAGGATGTGCAGGCTTTGACGATACAGCCCAGGCCCGTGGACGGATCGATGCCGTACAGCAGCCATGTGGCAGCCGCAGCAACGGTGACCGACAGATAGATGGGCTTATGCATGGCAACCATAGCCATGACCAATAAAAATACAGCCAGAAGTTTAATCAAGATCATAATAAATCCCCCTTTTCGCCCAAAGTATACCACAACTTTTTTCGATTTGAAAGCTATATTTTGGATTATTCAATCTTCCGATACAACATCTTCCCCCATCGGAAAAGGCGATAAAAATGACCCCACGGAAAACCGTGGGGCCATGAAAAGTTTTAAATTAGTACAGCTTTGCGCCGGCGGGGATGTGGTCATCGACCATCAGCAGATGCAGCTTCTCTTCGCCTTCCTCTGTATGGACAGCGCTGAGCAGCATACCACAGGACTCAATGCCCATCATGGGTCTGGGAGGCAGGTTGGTAATGGCGATCAGTGTCTTACCGACCAGCTGCTCGGGCTCGTAGTAAGCATGGATGCCGCTGAGGATGACACGATCGGTGCCTGTACCATCGTCCAGGACGAAGTGCAGCAGCTTCTTGCTCTTCTTGACGGGCTCGCAGGACTTGACCTTAACGGCACGGAAGTCGGACTTGGAGAATGTCTCGAAGTCAACATGATCGGCAAACAGAGGCTCGATCTCGACCTTGGAGAAGTCGATGACTTCGGGCTCGATGACGGGAGCTTCCTCGGCAGGAGCCGCCTCGCAGCAGCACTCGCAAGCCTTCTCTTCAGCTGCAGCAGGAGCAGCAGCACGCTCGACCTTCTTCTCGCCGCCCAGTGTCTTCATTGTGGGGAAGAGCAGGACGTCACGAATGGCCTGAGAGTCGGTGAACAGCATGCACATACGGTCGATGCCGTAGCCGATACCGCCCGTGGGAGGCATACCGATCTCCAGAGCATTGAGGAAGTCTTCGTCGGTGTGGTTGGCCTCATCGTCACCGGCAGCAAACTGCTCTTCCTGAGCGGCAAAACGTGCACGCTGGTCGATGGGGTCGTTCAGCTCGGAGTAGGCGTTTGCCATCTCCCAGCCGTTCATGAAGAACTCGAAACGCTCGACATAGTCGGGAGCATCGGGCTTTCTCTTGGTCAGGGGGGAGATCTCTACGGGGTGGTCCATAACGAATGTAGGCTGGACCAAGTGCTCTTCGACATAGTGCTCGAAGAACAGGTTGAGGATATCACCCTTCTGGTGACGGTCTTCAAACTCGATGTTGTGGGCCTTGGCGACGGCACGAGCCTCTTCCTGGCCGTTGATCTCGTTGAAGTCAACGCCGGAATACTGCTTAACAGCATCCAGCATGGTGATACGTGCAAAGGGCTTGCCCAGATCCATCTCAACACCATTGAAAACGATGGTGGTTGTGCCCAGGACTTCCTGTGCAACATGACGATACATCTCTTCGGTCAGGTCCATCATACCGTGGTAATCGGTGAATGCCTGGTAGAGCTCCATCAGTGTGAACTCGGGGTTGTGGCGAGTGTCGACGCCTTCGTTACGGAAAACGCGGCCGATCTCGTAAACGCGGTCCAGACCACCGACGATCAGTCTCTTCAGGGGCAGCTCCAGAGAGATACGCAGCTTGCGGTCCTCGTTGAGGGCGTTGAAATGTGTCTCAAAGGGACGTGCAGCAGCACCACCGGCGTTGGAGACCAGCATGGGGGTCTCGACTTCCAGGAAGCCCTTGGCATCCAGGAAACGACGGATGGAGGAGATGATCTTGGAACGCTTGATGAATGTATCGCGGCTGTCGGGATTCATGATCAGGTCGACATAGCGCTGACGATAGCGCTGGTCAACATTGGTCAGACCGTGGAACTTCTCGGGCAGGGGCTTGAGGGACTTGCTCAGCATGGTGATCTCCGAAACCTGGATGGAGATCTCGCCGCGGCGTGTACGGAAAACGGTGCCCTTGACACCGACGATATCGCCGATATCAAACTTCTTGAACTGCTCGTATGCATCCTCGCCGATATCGTCGATCTTGACGTACAGCTGGATACGGCCTTCCTTGTCCTGCAGGTCGGCAAAGGATGCCTTACCCATGTCGCGCATGGACATCAGACGGCCTGCCATGGAAACAGGCTGGTTCTCCATGGTCTCAAAGTTAGCCTTTGTGGTCTGGCTGTATGCATCTACATCATACTTGGTGATGGTGAAGGGGTCCTTGCCCTCGCTCTGCAGCTTGGCCAGCTTGTCGCGACGGATCTGCAGCAGTTCGTTCAGCTCTTCGCCAGCGGTTTCGAGCTGGTCTCTTTCGATTTCTGTGCTCATTCTCTTTTTCTCCTTTTTACAGAATAGAGTCATTTATCAGATTCGAGATCTGGTAGTTTCTTTTTATCTTGTGACCGAAACGATGGTGCACTTCAGGTGGCCGTTGGGCGCGTCAACGGTGACAACATCACCTGCACGGCGCTTCATGACAGCCTTACCGATGGGGGACTCGTCAGAAATCTTGCCTTCCTTGGGGTTGACTTCGCGTGTACCGACGATGATGTATTCTTCTTCATCCTCATCATCCTCGAACTTGACAACGATCTTGCTGCCGAAGCTGACAACATCTTCGCTGCCGTTCTCTTCGATGATGACGGCGTTCAGGATCTCGGCCTCCAGCTCAGCGATGCGGGACCACAGCTTGCCCTGCTCGTTCTTAGCTTCATCATACTCGGCGTTCTCGGAAAGGTCGCCGTAGCCTCTTGCGATCTTGATCTGCTCGGCGATTTCGTCATTACGAGTGGTCTTGAGGTAGTCCAGCTCCAGCTTCATCTCTTCGAGCTTTTCTTTGGTAACTTTTACAACTTTGGACATTTTGCATTCGCTCCTGTTCGTGTGTATTGGAAAATAATTTATTATCTTACATAGTTCATTATATTATAGTCTACCCTTGCCCTTTCTGTCAAGGTTTTGCGCCCTTTTTACAAAGGCTGCTCCCCTCTTCCCTGCCCTTTTTGCAGACAGAAAAAGCCAAAAAGCAGACCGAAGACCTTGTCAGTCTCCGATCTGCCTGAACAGCAATATTCTTTTAGGGCTGGGTATCGGTGCTGCCCTCAACCTCGGGCTCTGCAGGAGCCTCCGTTTCTGTGGCAGGTACCTCTTCAACAACAGGAGCAGACTGTACGCCCAGCGCCTCCAGACCCTTCTGCAGCTGGGTATCCTGCTCGTCGGTCAGACTGTAGAAATTATAGAAATCTTCCTCCGACAGAGCAATCTCGATATCGGGTGTAACGCCGATATCCGCCAGGCTGACACCCTTGGGGGTGTAGTACTTGAGGGTCGACAGGTTGACTGCGCCTTCGCCCAGAGTGATGATGGTCTGGGCATAACCCTTACCTGTGGTATGATCGCCGACAACGGTAGCAACGCCGTATTCCTGCAGGACAGCTGCAAAGAACTCAGCCGCGCTGATGGAGTATTCATTGGTCAGTACGACCATGGGCAGCTCGACCTGGCCGGCAGCCGAACGGTATTCGCTGGTCGTGCCGCTATTGTCGCTCATGGTGATGATGGTGCCCTCGGGCAGCAGCAGATCGAGCATGTTGCTCATGACATCTACATAACCGCCGCCGTTGAAGCGAACGTCAAAGATCAGACCCTTGGCCCCCTGGCCCAGCAGCTCATTGAGCTTTTCGGCAAACTCTACGTCAACATTGCGGTCAAAGCCATCGATGGAAATATAGCCGATCTCGCCGATCATGCGCGCCTCAACACCGGGATTGAATACAGCCGCACGGGTGATATCAAAGGTCAGGTTCTCGGTGCCGCGGCGGATACCGATATTGACAACAGTACCGGCCTCACCGCGAACGACATTGACCAGTGCGGAATAATCTTCAAATGTGGCAGTATCCACGCCATCCACCGAAGTGATGACGTCAAAAGCCTTGAGACCTGCCTCTTCGGCAGGGGAATTGCGGGTAACTTCGGTGATGGTGTAGCCGCTGTTATACTCGGTGGAAATGGTAACACCGATGCCGACATAGCTGTTGGCATTGGATTCCTTCAGTGCCTCATATTCTTCGGCATTGCAGTAGTAGGACCACTTGTCGCCGACACCTTCGATGAAACCGGCCAGCGCACCGTCCATGGCGGCATCCAGATCGTATTCACCAACGTAATATTTGTCGACAACGGCCATCAGTTCTTCCAGACGGTCGTACTTTGCTTCGGCGGCCTGCAGGTCGCCCAGCTTTTTATTATACAGCTCGGTCATGCCAAAGACGCAGATGTTGGCTGTGGTGACAGCCGACAGGAAGATCAGCATGAGGCAGGTGCCGAGATTTATACTCTTTTTCTTGTTCATTTTTGTGCCCTCCCGGGGAAAATAGAATGTTTGCCTATACGCAACATCGTAGGGACGTCAGAACGCCCCTACGATGCAAGCAAGGTGATTGTTGATGGGATCAGGAGTAGACCACCGAGAATCCGGGGTACATACTGATGGGATTGACATAGTCACCATTCTTGATGACTTCGAAATGCAGATGGGGGCCGGTGGAATAACCTGTGGAGCCGACATAACCGATGATGGTGCCCTGAGAAACCTTCTGTCCCTTGCTGACGGCCATCTTGGACATGTGGGCATAAAGGGTGGCAACGCCGCCGCCATGACTGATGACGACATAATAGCCGTAAGCAGAATTGTAACCGGCAGTGGTAACTGTACCTGCATTGGCAGCATAGATCTTTGTACCCTTGGATGCACGCAGGTCGATGCCGGTGTGCAGCTTATAGACCTTGGTGACCGGATGGGTACGCATACCATACTTGGAAGTAACGACATTGTTGGCCGCAGGCAGAGGCCACATCATATTGCCGCCGACATAGGTGGCATTTGCGCTCTGCTTGGCCAGCTCGTTGATGGCATTTTTGATTTCTTTGGAGAGCTTATCCTCAGCCGCCTCGATTTCAAGGTACTTGGCCTTGGCATCGCCTTCGGCAGCTTCGATGGTCTTCATCTGAGCACTGCGCTCATTGTAGCTGCTCTCCAGTTCTTTTTTATTGGCTTCCAAAGAAGCCTTGACTTCAACAGCTTCGGTGCGGTCGGTTTCCAGAGATGCCTTCTGTTCGGCGATCAGCTCTTTAAGGGCCTTCAGCTCTTCAAACAGCTTCTTCTCATATTTGGAGATCTGGGAAATGACCTCATAACGGCTGAGAAAATCGGAAAAATCATCGCTGGACAGCAGGATGGAAAGATAGCTCATGGAGCCGTTCTCATACATAAAGCGTACGCGGCTGCGCAGCTTTTCATACTGCACGGCTTCCTTGGCTTCACTGTCGGCCAGTTCGATTTCCTTGATGCCGATCAGCTCATCCAGTTCGGAAATGAGGCTTTCCTGAAGCTCCAGTTCTTCCTCTGCCGCTTCGATGGCGGCATCCAGCTTATTGATCTCATCCAGAACGGAAGCCTTCTTGCTGCGGATGCTGTTGAGCTCCGACTTGGCACTGTTCTTCTTGCTGGTAATGCCCGACAACTGATTCTTCAGGGCATTGACCGAAGACTGGGTGACTGCGGCACGAACCGGCAGCGCACTGAGAACGACCGATGCGATCATCAGAAAGGCCAGCACACCTGCGATGACAGCGGCAAAACGCTTGGCGTTTGCCTGACACTTGTTATAATCTACGTATTTTTTAGACATGATGCATTAAACTCTGAGGAACTTGCGGATGGTCAGCGTACTGCCGAGGATGCCGATGATGATACCGGAACCCAGCAGAAGGGGCAGCAGGCTCTGCCACAGCTGGTCGAATCCGACCATGGTGAAGAGGCCCGAGCTGGCGACCAGCTTTTCGGTAATATATCCGTAAACACCCCATTCGGTCAGCAGAGCGAGGATACCGCCCAGCAGGCCGAGGGTCATACCTTCAACAACGAAGGGTGCACGGATAAAGCCGTCGGTGGCACCGACCATTTTCATAATGGCGATCTCATCCTTACGGGAGAACATGGCCAGCTTGATGGTGTTGGAAATGATAAAGATGGAAACAGCGCCCAGCAGTGCAACCAGTGCGTAGGAAACGGCATTGACGACCGTTTTGATCTGGATCAGACGATCGGAGATTTCCTTTTCGCTGTTGGTGGCACCAACGCCTTCGATCTTTTTGATGGCTTCAACGGTCTCGTCATGCAGGGCAACATCCTTCATAACTACGCGATACTCGTCACGCAGAGGATTGTCTTCCCTCAGCTCTTCCATGATGTAGGCATCTTCACCCATCATTTCCAGATAATTGTCAAAAGCCAGCTCTTTCGGTACAAAAACGCAGGTTTCTACGTTTTCTATCGCTGCAATGGCATTGCTCAGCCCCATGGCTTCTTCACGGGTCATGGTCTCCTCAACAAAGACAGCGATCTCATTCTGGGCTGCCAGACCATCGATCAGCAGCTCGATGTTATAAGCCACCAGACTGAAGGTACAGATGATGAGCAGACATGCACCAATAACGGTAATGGCCGCAAAACTCATCAGGCCATGAAGGCGGATGCTGGCCAGACCTTCTCTGATAAAATACCCGAAATTGGGCATGGTTCTATTCTTCAACTTTTTCATCCAAGTAATACCCACCGGTCCTGTCACTGATGATCGAACCCCGCTCGATGGCAATGACGCGCTTCTCCAGCTGGTTAACCAGCTCTCTCTCATGGGTGACGACCAGTACGGTGGTACCCAGCATATTGATCTTCTCCAGAAGCATCATCAGTTCGACCGAACGGGAGGGATCGAGGTTGCCCGTCGGCTCGTCGGCAATGATGACATCGGGATTATTGACCAGGGCGCGTGCGATGGCGACGCGCTGCTGTTCGCCGCCCGACAACTGATGGGGCAGGCGGCGGGATTTGTTTTTCAGACCGACCAGCTCCAGCACGTAGGGTACGCGCTTCTTAATGATTCGCGACGGCGTACCAACGGCACGCATAACAAAGGCCACGTTTTCATAGACGGTCTTATTTTCGATCAGACGGAAATCCTGGAATACAACGCCGATGGTACGGCGCAGATAAGGGATATCCTTATGACGCAATGTGCTGATGTCAAAGCCGTTGACCAACACCCTGCCCTGTGTGGGCTTGAGCTCGGCAGACAGCAGCTTGATCAGCGTCGACTTGCCCGAACCGGACGGGCCGACAACAAAAACAAACTCGCCGTCTTCGATGGTGAGGGAAACGCCGTTGAGCGCCCTCGTGGTGCCGTCGTAGACTTTGTAGACTTCCTGTAATTCAATCATTTTTAATTAGTAGTTCTCTCTGGATTTCAGATACTGCTTGACCATCAGCGCGGTCTTGAGAACGATGGCGTTATCAAACTCCCGCAGATCAAGGCCGGTCAGCTTCTTGATCTTTTCCAGACGGTAAACCAGTGTGTTGCGGTGGACGAACAGTTTTCTCGATGTCTCGGAAACGTTCAGGTTGTTTTCAAAGAACTTCTGAATGGTGAACAGAGTTTCTTCATCCAGCGACTCGATGGAGCCCTTCTTGAAAACTTCCGAAAGGAACATTTCGCAAAGGGGTGTGGGCAGCTGATAGATCAGACGGCCGATACCCAGATTTTCGAAGCTGATGAGGGTCTTGTCGGAATAGAAGACCTGACCGATATCAACGGCCATCTGTGCTTCCTTGAAGGAACGTGCGATATCCTTGAGCTGTCCGGCAACGGTACCCATACCGATAATATGCTGAACGCCCAGTTCTTCGCTCAGGCAGGTGTCGACCGACTTGCCGACCTTGACGATTTCCTTCTGGTCGCCGGTCTTGAGTTCCTTGACCAGGACGACTTCGTTCTCGTTGATGGTGATAGCGAAATCCTTCTGACGGTCGGGGAACAGACGGACCAGGGCTTCGACGACCTGTGCATCCTGGCGATCGTTCAGACGGATCAGATAGACGGCGCGCTTGGCGTCGTTCTGGAAATGCATTTCACGGGACTTGATATAAATGTCGCCGGTGAGGATATTGGAGAGGATGATACGCTTGATAAAGGCGGCACGATCGTGCTTCTCTTCATAAAGCGACTTGCTGTTGGAAATAGCAATGGATGCCAATGCACATACGGTTTCGGCCAGTTCACCCTGATTTGCGCAGAAAGTTGCATACTCAACGCCATTCTCATAGCCCTTGAGCTGCTGGAACATATA
>JAFYOK010000282.1 GCA_017560175.1 Clostridia bacterium
AAGCATTTTGCCAAATCGCGTAAAAGAAAATAGAAGTCTTTGTAAATTTTAGTTTTTTCCATCGTTTCATTTCAGTTTATGTAAGATCCAAATGCCCTTTAGAACAAATTCTGCACCACGCTGAAGACCAGCGGCATAAAGGCTGCCGGGATCAAATTGGCGACATTGAACTTACGGATCTCCCACATATCAAAGGCGATCAGCATCAGAACAGCCGAACCGACCAGCGACATCTGGCCGACGACGACTTCGCCCAGATAGGGGGCGATCAGGCTGGCCAGCAGGGTGAGTACGCCCTGATAGGCAAAGACCGAACCGGCCGACAGCAGTACGCCCACACCATAGACCGAACCAAAGATAACGGCCGAGATGGCGTCGATGATGCCCTTGGTATAAAGGGTAGTGGGGTTGCCCATGATGCCGTCCTCGATGGAGCCGACAATGGCCATGGCACCGGCGCAAAACAGAATGGTGGTGGCAGCAAAGCCTTCGCCCAGCTTATTGTCGCCGCCCGAAGAAAACTTTTTGCGGATCCACTCTGCGACCTTTTCAAAGCCGCGGTCGATACGCATAGCCTCGCCGACAACGGCACCCGAAGCCAGCGAAAGCAGCAGGATAAGGACATACTGGCTGGAAATGCTGCCGTCCTCTGCTGCCACCAGTGCGCCCGACATAACGCCGGTCAGACCGATGAGAAATACGGCGGTAGCGGTGGCATCAAAAACGATCTTGCGAAAGCGTTCGGGCATACCTTTCTTGAGCAGGATGCCCACAGTGCCGCCCACCAGGACGGCAATGGTATTAAAAATGGTTCCCCTTCCAAACATAGGTCTGCCCTCTTTTACTTCTTGAGTGTGACAACGGTAACGCCCATCTCGCCTTCACCGTAGACACCGGCACGGAAGTTCTTAACGCGGGGGTCGCGCTTGAGCTGACCCTGGATGGCGGCACGGAGAGCACCTGTGCCCTTGCCGTGGATGATGGTGACGGTTTCCAGATGGTGACGCTGGACATGGTCGAGATAACGGTCGACTTCCATAATGGCTTCTTCGGCCATCATGCCGCGAACATCGATGGACTGGCTGACGCTGCCGAGAGTGGCCGGCATGGAAGAGATCTTGCTGCGCTTGATGGCCTCTTCGGGCTTCTCCTGCAGCAGCTGCAGTTCCTTCTTCTTGGCCTTCAGCTTGAGGATGCCGGCCTGGATGGTGACAGTCTCGCTGTTCTTGGTGACTTCGACAACTGTACCCTTGGTACCGGTCTTGACGATTTCGACAAAATCGCCCACCTTGAGGTCACGAGGCAGCGGCATGGGCTTCTTTTCCACCTTGGTGGCGGCAACTTCCTTTTCGGCCTTGGAGATCTCGCCGCGGAATGCTGCACGGGCAGCGGCCAGGTTGGCATCGATGCCCTCACCGGCCTGCTGGCGGATCTTCTTGGCTTCTTCAACGACCTGGTCGGCGGTACGCTTGGCCTGGCCGAGAATCTCGCCTGCCTTGAGCTTGGCATCCATAATCAGCTTGTCGCGCTCACGTTCCAGGTTGCGCAGATGACTCTGGGCCTGTTCGTTGGCAATACGGGCATCGCGCAGTTCCTTTTCGGCCTCGCTCAGCTTGCTTTCCAGCGCCTGGCGCTTTTCTTCCAGTTTGGAGATGACAGCCTCGAACTGCTTATCCTGGCTGTCGACCTTGGATTCGGCCGCTTCGATGATACGCTTATCGATGCCCAGACGTTCGGAAATAGCAAACGCATTGGACTTGCCGGGAACGCCGAAGACCAGCTTGTAGGTGGGACGCAGGGTGACAACGTCAAACTCACAGGAAGCATTTTCTACGCCCTTGGTTTCCAGAGCATACATCTTGAGTTCGGCATAGTGGGTGGTAGCGGCAACGCGGGCACCCATACTGCGCAGACGCTCGATGATGGCAATGGCCAGTGCCGCACCTTCAACAGGGTCGGTACCGGCACCCAGCTCATCCATGAGGACCATAGTGCCGGGGCCTGTCTCCTCCAGGATCTTGACGATATTGCTCATGTGGGAGGAGAAGGTGGACAGCGACTGCTCGATGGACTGCTCATCGCCGATATCGGCCAGTACGGCATCAAAAATAGCCACCTGGCTGCCGTCGGTGACGGGGATCTGCAGACCCGACTGTGCCATCAGTGTCAGCAGACCGAGGGTCTTGAGGCTGACCGTCTTACCGCCGGTATTGGGGCCGGTGATGATGACGGTATCGGCTGCGCCGCCGATGGTAAAGCTGATGGGAACGGCCTTGTCGGGATCCAGCAGCGGATGACGGGCCTTGACCAGCTTGGTCTGTCCCTTTTCCACAAGCTGGGGACGGGCGGCACGCAGCTTATAGGACAGGCGGCCGCAGGCAAAGATATAGTCGATGATGCAAAGTGTTTCGTAGTCATTGCGGATAGAGCTGCCGAAAGCGGCAACTTCCGACGACATTTCGGCCAGGATGCGATCGATCTCATCACGCTCCTTGGCCTGCAGGACGCGGAGGGTGTTGTTGAGTTCGACAACCGCCGAAGGCTCAATAAAGAGTGTGGCGCCGCTGGCCGAGGTGTCGTGAACCAGACCGCCGAAAGAGCCGCGGTATTCGGCCTTGACGGGAACGACGAAACGGCCGCCGCGCTGGGTGACGATGGAATCCTGCAGCATCTTGGAATAGCTGGAGGAAGAAACGATCTTGTTCAGTGTATCGCGAACCTTGGAGGAGGCGACACGGATCTGGCGGCGGATATCATAGAGCTGGGAAGATGCATTGTCTGAAAGCTCCTCTTCCGAGATGATGGCTTCGGTGATCTTGTCTTCCAGATATTTATTGCCGTTGAGGCTTGCAAAATAGCCGTCGATGGAGGTCTTTTCCCCCTTCTGGTTTTCCAGATAGTGCTTGGTGCTGCGGGCAGCGCGAAGCAGCGATGCCACACGCAGCAGTTCTGCCATATTGAGGGTGCCGCCCATCTCGGCGCGCTTGACAGGGTCGGAGACATCACGGATGCCCGACAGGCCGGGGCTGCCGTAAAGACCCATCAGGTAAACGGCATCAGCAGTCTGCTGCTGGGCGTGCTCACACTCGACCAGCGTGTTGAAGGGACGGAGCTCCATGGCACGGGCCTTGGCCTTGTCGGTCTGTGCCTGTGCCGCCAGCATCTCCAGCACCTTGAAGTATTCCAGCGTGCTGAGGGATTTCTCCTTCATGGTGATATCTCTGTTCTGTTCTTCTGTAACAGTGGTGTTCATATGGGTTCCTCTCGTGGTAAGAGCGATTTATAAAAGTCGAGGGTCTTGTAGCCCTGCTCGGTTTTATCCAGCAGGTAGTCCTCGCAGAAACGGGCCAGAAAGGCCATGGATTTTTCGGGCAGCTTAAAGGAAAAGAGTTTCTTCAGGTCACAGCCCAGAATATACCGCGCTGCGCCCAGTGCCGGTTCATCCATGGGCAATACCCCATAGCCGGTGGGACGGATGCAGGCCGGACAGACCAGCAGGCCGCTGGCGATATCTATGTAGCCCCCCTGCCCTGTTTTGCCGCAGGCGGCACAGGCCGAAAGATCGGGGGCGTAGCCGTTCATGGCCATATAGCGCAGTTCAAAGGCCGCCTTGATGGTGGCATGAGGATAGAGTCCCTTTTCCAGCGCATAGAAGCTGTTGAGGGCCAGACGAAGTACATCTGGGCTACCCGGGCCGTCTTCCGGCTCGCTGAGCAATACCTGGGCAAAATAGCTGGCCAGCGCCATCTTTTCAAGATCCATGCTGAGACCGTAGAACTGGTTCTTCACATCTCCCTCATCGAGGGTAAATCGTCCGTCCCGTTCATAAAGGGAAAGCTCCGAATGGCAGAAGAGCTGGGTACAGGAACCCAGACGGCTGCCCTTGCGCCGTGCGCCTGTGGCCTTGACGGTCAGACAGCCACGGTCACGGGTCAGCACCGTGAGGATCTTGTCGCTCTCTCTGTAGTTGACGGTCCGCAGGACCAGTGCTTCAACGGTGATGTTCATGGGCGTTTGTCCTGCGCTTCCCTTTCCTCATAGTTTCGGTATAAAAGCCATGCCTGGGGCAGGCCGGTTTCTTTAAAAAAGTTCCACAGCTGATTTTTCATCCTACATCACCTCAAGTATAGTTTGGATGGTGATGAACAAATTAACCATGTGAAAAATTGGGTATGTGCCTTTTTGTACAGCTATTGGCGAACTACCAAGTTTATCACAGGCATTGTAGGGGAGCAGCTAAGTGCCCTATGGGTATGCTGCTCCCGAAAATCTATGTCTGTCTGTATTCACCATTAAACTGTGCAATGGATCAACCTCGGGAGGGGCAAGCCCCTCCCCTACAATCATTTGACATAAAATCGGTACCAAAACATTATAGGGACGCGTATCACGCGTCCGCGGACAGCTGATAGCCGTCCCCTGCAAATGCGTCGCAGACACCTTAACATTCGCAACGCGAATATTTCACACGCCGTCAGGCGTATTTCATCCGCTCATGGCGGATTTCATCTACCGAAGGTAGATTTCATTGCACCTTAGGTGCAGCTTACATTCTCTCGTCGTAGCCGAAGTTGCGGATCAGGCCGACGCTGTCACGCCAACCCTCTTTGACCTTGACCCACAGCTGCAGGTAGACGCGGCAGCCCAGCAGCTCTTCGATATCGGCACGAGCCATGGCGCCGACCTTCTTGAGCATGGCGCCGTTCTTGCCGATGATGATGCCCTTGTGGCTCTTGCGCTCGCAGTAGATGACAGCACCGATGTCCAGAACATCGCTGTCTTCGCGCTCGGAGAACTTTTCGATCTCAACGGCGGTGCCGTGGGGGATCTCCTTATCCAGCAGAGTCAGCAGCTTTTCGCGGACGATCTCTGCAACGATCTGGCGCTCGGGCTGGTCGGAAACCATACCCTCGGGGAAGAGGGCAGGCGACTCGAAGCACTGTTCACGGAGAACGCTCTCCAGCAGGGCAACGCCGTCACCGGTCTTGGCCGACAGGGGAATGACAGCCAGGAAGTCGCAGGCCTGGGAATACATGGCCATAACTTCCAGCAGGGTCTCCTTCTCGACGGTATCGATCTTGTTGATGACCAGGATGGCAGGCATATCAAACTGCTTGATCTTGTCGATGAGCATCTGCTCGGGGATGCCGATACGGGCAACAGGCTCGACCAGCAGCATGACGGTATCAACATCGGCAACGGTCTCGTTGACGACCTTGACCATGAAGTCGCCCAAACGGTTCTTAGGCTTGTGCAGGCCGGGGGTATCCAGGAAGACCATCTGGTATTCATCCTTGGTCAGAACGCCTGTGATACGGGTACGTGTGGTCTGAGGCTTATCCGATACGATGGCGATCTTTGTGCCGCAGAGGGCATTCATCAGGGTCGATTTGCCGACATTGGGACGGCCAACAACCGAAAATACGCCGGTTTTTGTAACTTCCATAGTTATTTCCTCAATCTTTATCTCGTGTGTTTATTTTCTTTCCAGGCCGATGCCCGACATGATGGTTTCTTCCATGGCACGCATACGCGCCTTCATTTCGCCCTCGTCCACATGGTCATAGCCCAGCAGATGGAGCATGCTGTGGGTGGTCAGATAGGCACACTCACGGGCAAAGCCGTGGCCGAACTCCTCGCTCTGACGGCGTGCGGTCTCTACCGAAATGACCATATCGCCCAGAGGCAGGCGACCGGTTTCGGGGTCGATGTCGTATTCGACATCTTCGGGAGCTTCGCCTTCCATGAACTCATTCATGGGGAAGGACAGAACATCGGTAGAGCGGTCGATCTGACGATGTTCGCGGTTGATCTCGCGGATCTCCTCATCGCTGACCAGGGTGATGTCGACCGATGCCATAAAGGGGTAGGCAAAAGCACCAAAGGTGGCTCTTGCCGCGGTGACGATGAGAGCCTC
>JAFYOK010000283.1 GCA_017560175.1 Clostridia bacterium
ATGCCTGCCGGTGAGATTTCGGGTACACCTGAGAATATGCCTGCGCCCGATGGCACAGGTCGCCCCGGTGGCCGTGGTCCCGGCGGCATGGGAGGCTTTGGCGGTATGGGCGGCTTCGGCAGCACAGCAGCCGAACTCTCCCCCATCTTCACCATTGCGGAAGGCGGCAATATGTTCTCGTCCATCCGTGCTTACGAAGCAAAATAAAAGATATAACGCCAACGGCCGTACCCTATTGGGTACGGCCGTTTCTGCATAAAAAAAGTCCATCGGCAGTTGCCGATGGTCTTTGAATCCTTGATCATGGACAGGCGCGGAATCTTATTCTGTGATCTCGATGCTTGTGCCGGAAGCAGCAGGCTTTCTGCCGCCACGTCTGCGGTTGCCGCCCGACTTGCCGGTGCCCTTGCCTGCAGGCTTCTTGCTGCCGCCACGTGTCTGCTGAGGCAGATCGGTGGGTGCAACGATGACCTTGCGGTTGGGCTCGCTGCCTGTGGAATAGGTAGTAACACCCTCGACCTCCTGAAGGGCCGAATGGATGATTCTGCGTTCATGGGGATTCATGGGCTCCAGAGCGACACCCTTCTTATACTTCAGGGCCTTCTGGGCTGTCTTGTTGGCCAGAGCGATCAGCGCAGCTTCACGCTTGGCGCGGTAGTTTTCGGTATCGACCGTAACTCTCCAGCGATCGTCCTCGTCCTTGTTGGTGACGATGGAGGTCAGATACTGGAATGCGTCGAGTGTATCGCCGCGGCGGCCGATGATCGCGCCCATATTGTCACCGGACAGTTCGAGGTGAATGGTCTTCTCCTCTTCGTTCTCTGTGACATCGATCTGCGCGGGTGTGCCGAAACGGTTCAGCAGACCTGCGAGAAAGTCCCTTGCCTTGCCGGCAGGGGAAGCCTGGTAAGTGACCTTGACGATGGCAGGCTGCTTGCCGATGCCGAGGAAGCCCGACTTGGGCTTCTGAACGACTTCTACCGAAACCTCGTCACGATCGCAGCCCAGTTCGTTCAGGGCATTCTGAATAGCGGCGTCGATGGAGTCACCCTTTGCCTCTATTACTCTGATCATTATAACGTTTTCCTCCGGTCTATTTAGTTAAGGTCTGTGTTCTTCTTTTCACCGGCCAGGATGTATTTGGTCAGCAGTACTTCCTGTGCGCAGGTGAGGAGGTTATTGGCGATCCAGTAGATACCAACGGCGGCGGGCAGGACAAAGCCGAAATAGCCCGACATCAGAGGCATCATCATGGTCATGCTCTTGGTCATCTGCTCGGCCTTTTCGTCCTCGGAAGAGGAAGAACCGCTCATCTGCTGATTGATGCGTGTGGTGACCTGAGAGGTCATCCATGCGGTAGCGGCCGACAGAGCGGGGATGATCCAAAGCACAGAGAACTCCTTGAAGCTGGGTGTCAGAGTCAGATCCAGACCCAGGAATGTGAAGTTGACGGGGAAGATGGCGTCGGAAATTGCCTTGAGCTGGTCGAAGTTCTGACCGATCAGACCACAGAGCTGCAGCTGGTAGCCGTAAGTTGTGGTGCCGATGTTGAACATCTCGGCCATCTGGGCAATGGCCTCAGCGGGGACATGCATGAAGTATGTCAGGGGCTGAGTAACGACATAGTACAGACCGATCATGATGGGGAAGGTCAGCAGCATGGTGCCGCAGCCGCCGGCGGGAGAAACATTCTCCTCCTGATACAGCTTCATAACTTCCTGGTTGTACTTTTCCTGATTGTCGCCGTACTTCTTCTGGAGTGCTTTGAGCTTGGGATTGATGCGCTGCATAGCGATCATGTTACGCTTCTGCTTGATGGACAGAGGAAGCATGATGATCTTAGCCAACAGGGCAAACAGAATAACCGAAAGGCCATAATTCTGTACGAGGCCATAAATGGCTTCCATAACAAAGCCCATTGGCGTAGCGATAAATTTCATCAGATCTTATCTCCTTGATATGGTGCCGCAAAAGCGGCTATGGGTTTATTGTTTGCACAATAAAAATGGGTGCTCTGCACACACTGATTTTCAGCGGGCGGCACACCGGTTACGGTACCGGATCATATCCCCCTTTGGACAAGGGGTTGCACCGTATGATTCGCCAGAGGGCCATAAGTCCCCCTTTGATGGCGCCGTACTTCTCAATGGCCTCGAGGGCATACTGAGAGCAGGTGGGAATGTAGCAGCAGGTTGGCTGCCGCTTGAGATGGGAAAGACGTCGGCGGTAAAACCGAATGAGCCACAAAAAGAGGCGTTTAAGCATCAGCCTGTGCCTCAGGCTTGTTCTCTGCCGCACCCAACTGGCGAAGCAGGGAGGTCATCTCTTCCATCAGCGCCTCAAAAGGCGCATGCTCGGCTGCGTGCCGGGCAACGATGACGATATCGTATCCGTTTTTGATCTCCTGCTCATGCAGCCGATAAGCCTCGCGGATGCGGCGGCGAATTCGGTTGCGCGTCACTGCATGGCCGAGCTTCTTGGAGACGGTAATGCCCAAACGGACAACAGGGCCGAGACGATTCTTCATGACGTAAACGACCATGAACTTCCCGGCCTTGTTCTTTCCGCGTCCATAGAGGGCGCGGAAGCGATGATTTTCATTTAACGATTGCGTTTTGATCATAGAAAGTCACCTTCTAAAACTTAAGACCGCTCTTTCAAGCGGTCTTAACATTATCTTAGTGGGACAGTCTTGCTCTACCCTTAGCGCGACGTCTGGCCAGAACCTTTCTGCCGTTTCTTGTTCTCATGCGCTTCATGAAACCATGTTCCTTGCTGCGCTGACGCTTCTTAGGCTGATATGTACGAACCATCTTTACACCTCCCAGTTTTGGTTAATGAAAGCCCTTACGGGCATTTAGACTTCACAGTAACGCACTTTGTATTTTATATCAGGAGGGGGGGTTCTGTCAATTGTTTTTTTGCGGAAATACGCAATTTCTGCGAACTTTTTTGAGGGGCGGTACATATATAAAAAATATTCCGAACATCAGTATGTTTTGCGGCCTTTCTGCAAAGAATAAACTTGCCGCAGAAAGCGGAATAACCGGAAAGGAAAGTGCTTTTATGAAAAGAGTATCGATACTTCTGCTCTGTCTGCTTCTTGCGCTGACCGGCCTGACGGCCTG
>JAFYOK010000284.1 GCA_017560175.1 Clostridia bacterium
CCAATGGCTGGCCGCCCAAAGCGGCGAGATCCTGGCTTCCCTCCAAGGAGCTGATACCGAATGACCGATAAAGCCTATTTCAGCCAGCAGATCCGTGCCCATGAGAGCAGTATCTACGGTCTGGCTTACAGTATTCTGAAAAACGAGCACGATGCGGCCGATGCCATGCAGGATGCCATCCTCAAGGCCTACGGCAGTCTGCATACCCTCAAAGACAAGAGCAAGTTCAAGTCGTGGATGCTGACCATCGTCCATAATACAGCCATCGAACATCTGCGGCGCTTACGCCCCACCGTCGATATCGATGAGCAATACGATCTGGCTGCTCCCCTCCCGGATGTCGACCACGAGACCCGACAGACGGTCTGGGAGGCGGTACAGCAGCTCAAACTGCCCTATCGCGAGATCGTTATTCTCTTCTATTACGAGAACTATTCCACAGGGCAGATCGCCGCTATGCTCGATGCACCCCCATCCACCATCCGTCAGCAGCTCTTCCGCGCAAGAAAAATGCTGGCACAATTACTCAACAAGGAGGATTTTGACCGATGACCCACCCCTTCGACCAGGAAATTCAAACACAGATCGAAAAAGAACCCACCCCTTCTGTTCCCGATTTTGTTCACGCCATGACCGAAGCCACTCTGGCCGACCTGCCCGAAACCGCACCCGGCCGCCGTACCATTTTCTTTCCCTTCAAGCGTCTGACAGCCGCTGCCGCCTGCGCCACCTTCCTGCTGCTGGGTCTTATGCCCAACATCAGCCCTGCATACGCACAGGCCATGGAACCCATCCCCGTTCTTGGCTCCATCGTCCGCGTACTGACCATCCGCAACTACTTCTACGAAGATGAAGGCCACCTGCTGGAAGCTGCCGTACCTTCGGTTTCCGACCCTGCAGCCACCACAGCCTCCGACCTTATCAATGCCGACATCGACCGCCTGACCGGCGATGCCATCGGCCGTTTTTACAGCGAACTGGAACTGTCGGATGAAGGTCACGGCTCCATTCATATCGACTATGAAACCATCCTTTCCACCGATCGCTGGTTCACCCTCCGGCTGATGGTCAGCGAAACGGCCGGCAGCAGCGACACCCGGCTGCGTTATTACCACATAGACCGTGCCGCAGGCCGCTATATCACCTTTGGTGATCTCTTCACCACCGAGGGCTATGCCGCCATGGAAGCCTGTATCCTGGAAGAGATGGCCGACCGTATGGCCGCTGATTCTGATGCGGCTTATTGGACAGACGAAGAAGGCGCTGCCGCTCTGTCGGACGACCAGCCCTTCTACTTCACCGAAGATGGCACACTGGTCATCGTCTATGACAAGTATACCGTCGCACCCGGCTCCATGGGCAACCCCACCTTTGAGATCCCCGAATCTGTTTATCGGCAGTATCTGAAATAAACAAAAAACCGACTGGGCAAATGCCCAGTCGGTAATTTTTTAGACTTTTATGCGACTCTAAAATTAGAGACCCATCTCTTCCTTGACTTCCTTGAAGCACTGGATAGCGAAATCCAGATCTTCCTTGGTGTGGCCTGCAGAGATCTGTGTACGGATTCTGTCGCGGCCCTTGGGAACGACGGGATAGCAGAAGGAAACGACGTAAACGCCCTTCTCCAGCATGCGGTTAGCAAACTCGCCGGCGACCTTGGGATCGTACAGCATGATGGGAACGATTGCAGAGTCACCCTGCAGAACATCGAAGCCCAGCTTGCTGATCTCCTGGCGGAAGTATGCGACGTTGGCATGGACCTTGTCACGCAGCTCTGTAGAAGCGCTCAGCATCTCGAAGACCTTGATGGAGGCAACTGTGATAGCGGGAGACAGGGTGTTGGAGAACAGGTAGGGACGGCTGCGCTGACGCAGCAGGTCGATGATCTCCTTACGGCCGGATGTAAAGCCGCCGGAAGCGCCGCCCAGAGCCTTACCCAGTGTAGATGTGACGATGTCAACACGGCCCTGAACACCGCAGTACTCAGCTGTGCCGCGGCCTGTAGCGCCGATGAAACCTGTGGAGTGAGAGTCGTCGACCATGACCAGAGCGCCGAACTCGTCAGCCAGATCGCAGATGCCCTTCAGGTTGGCAATGTAGCCGTCCATGGAGAAGACGCCGTCTGTAGCGATCAGCTTGATGCGGCAATCCTTAGCCTCTTCCAGCTTAGCGCGCAGATCTTCCATGTTGTTGTTCTTGTAACGGAATCTCTTAGCCTTGCAGAGACGGACGCCGTCGATGATGGAGGCGTGGTTCAGCTCGTCGGAGATGATTGCATCATCGGGACCGAGCAGTGTCTCGAACAGACCGGCGTTAGCATCGAAGCAGGATGTGTACAGGATGGTGTCATCTGTACCCAGGAAGTTGGAGATCGCCTGCTCCAGGTCCTTGTGGATCTGCTGTGTGCCGCAGATGAAACGGACGGAGGACAGACCGAAGCCCCAGTTGTCGTAGCTGTTCTTAGCAGCTTCGATCAGAGCGGGGTGGTTGGACAGGCCCAGATAGTTGTTGGCGCACATGTTGATAACGCCCTTAGCCTTTGTTGTATCGATACGGCTCTTCTGCTGTGTTGTGATGATTCTCTCAGCCTTGAATGTGCCGGCTTCCTTAATGCCTTCTACTTCGTTGGCAAAAAAGCCCAGTGCTTCCTTTGCATTCATTGGAAATACCCCTTTCAAAAATTGAGTATAATTTTGTCAGTCAGCCCAATAGCCAACCAACTTTTAATCTATTTGTTTTTTCACGGACATGCGCCGGGAAAAAACACACTATCCCGCGTGCAGCTTCGCAAAGCTGCCGCGAAACCGGCCCGCAGGCCGGAGCTTAAATTGGGATGCGGAAACCAGCGAAGCGTTTCCGCACCCAGTCAAATTAGTCCTTCTTTGTCCAGTCGAGGACGACCTTGCCGGAGTTACCGGACAGCATAGCCTCAAAGCCCTTCTCGAACTCGGTGTAGTGGAACTTGTGTGTGATGACGGGAGTCATGTCCAGGCCGCCCTGAACCATGTGCTTCATCTGGTACCATGTCTGGTACATCTTTCTGCCGTAGATACCCTGGATGGTCAGACCCTTCATGATGATTGTGTTCCAGTCGGTGACCATGTCCTTGCCCTGCAGGCCGAGGAGGGAGATCTTACCGCCGCACATCATGTTGTTGATCATCTGGCGCAGAGCAGGCTGAGCGCCGGACATTTCCAGACCGACATCGAAGCCCTCAAAGATGCCCAGTTCCTTCATCTTCTCTTCCAGGCTCTCACGGCCGGTGTTGACGCAGGCTGTAGCGCCCATCTTCTTGGCCAGGTCGAGGCGGTAGTCATTCAGGTCGGTGACAACAACGGTTCTTGCGCCGGCGAACTTAGCGATACCGGCAGCCATGATGCCGATGGGGCCTGCACCTGTGATCAGAACGTTCTTACCGACCAGATCCCACATCAGTGCTGTATGTGTAGCATTGCCGAATGCGTCGAAGAAAGAAACGACATCATCGGGCAGATCGTCTTCGATTGTAACGACATTTGTAGCGGGAATGCAGAGGTACTCAGCAAATGCGCCGTCGCGGTTGACGCCGACACCCTGGGTCTTCTCGCACCACTGGCCGTTGCCTGTACGGCAGTTGTAGCACTCGCCGCAGACCAGGTGGCCTTCGCCGGAAACTCTCTGGCCGATCTTCAGGCCTGTAACGCCTTCGCCCAGCTCAGCGATTTCGCCGACATACTCGTGACCAACTGTATAGGGAGGATTGATGTTCTTCTCGGACCACTCGTTCCACTCCCAGATATGAACGTCTGTACCGCAGATCGCTGTCTTGCGAATCTTGATCAGAACTTCGCCGGGGCCGGGTGTGGGAACAGGAACCTGTGTCAGGATCATACCCTTAACTCTATCGGGCTTGACCAGTGCATCCATCATTCTTGCCATGTGTATACATCTCCTATTATTAAATTTCGGATCAAAATGCTCTTTTGCGCCCTAAAAAGACGCAGACCATTCTAAGGTAATTTTATCACGGTGTTGGGCAAAGTGCAACAGGGTTTACCCATGTGAAAATCAACTTTTCCTGTTTTTTGACAGAAATGCCCCGTACAGGAGACTGTACGGGGCATAGATATGCTTAGTCGCAGACGTTGAAATTGGTGTTCTTGTATTCCATCAGCTTGTCGGCCATTTCCTTGCCGTAGGTCTCGGCGACATCGTTGAGGACGGCGGTGCTGATCTTGCGGCCTTCGAGGCCGAAGATGGAATCGGTGACCTCGGTATAGGCCCAGTAGGAGTGTCCGCAGTGGTAGTCCCAATCCTTGAGATACTCGGCCTTCTTGCTCAGCTTCTTGCCCGGCTCGATGTTGGCATTCTTGATGCAGTGGATGCAGTAAGGGCTCTTGTGGAGGGTCTGATAGACCTCATAAACGATATAGGGGTTGAAGCCGCGGGCAATGGAATTGTCCAGATGCTGGCAGTATTCGTGACCGGCTTCCACCAGACCCATTTCCTTGAACTGAGTGTGCCAGGGGCAGCGGGTGATATGGTTGACATAGTCGGGGGTGGTCGACTGGACGGTGGCCTGGTTGCTGCATTCGCCCTGGATGGTATCCTGGCTGTTGACCCACTCGCCGTACTGGAGGTAGGTCTCATAGGTCAGCTCCATGCCGTCACGGATGGCGCGCTGAGCCATGCGGCGGCCACGCTGCTCGGCATAATACTGGGTACCGTGGACGAAGGCCTTGCGGCCGCGCTCACCGAACACCTCGGTC
>JAFYOK010000285.1 GCA_017560175.1 Clostridia bacterium
TGTTCATGGGCATTTGAACCTCCCTTTAAGTTACGCCTTGGGCTCACGAGCACCCTTCAGCATGAGGATGCGCACGATCAGGAAAGCGGCAAGGATACCGCTGACGGCATAAATCATAGGGAATGTGACCATCAGGCAGGGCATCTTGGAGCTCTTGCAGCCGCCGATCAGAAAGGCAGGCAGGGCAAGGCCGAAAGCTGTATTGCCCAGTGCGGCGATGGAAAGCAGCATACCTTCGCGGTAAGTGCGAGTGCAGATCATCAGCAAGGCGATCAGGAGGGCAACCAGACCGACGCCGATCTCTGCGGCAGCTGTGTAGGTGCATTTCATGGGTGTGGTGGAGTTGACGCAGACCTTAAAGAGGGTCTGGGGGCCAAAACCAACCATGAGGCCATAAATTGCGATCAGTACAGCCGATACATACTTGTTTTTCATAGGAATCTCCTTTCGTTTTTCTGCCGTTGGCAAGACGGCTTTATGCCAGCTTATAGATTAAAACTATCACCAGCCTCTCGTTTATCTAAATAACAAATATTTATATTTAGATATATATTACTAAACTTATCATAACTTATTTAAAAAACGAATTCAAGCTGAAAAGTACATGAATTGCAATAAAAATGGCGGTTTGCATATGCAAACCACCTTGAAAAATACAAAAAAGAGAGGGGGACCCCGTGGGGGTGTCCCTCTCTCTGTATCTTGAAATTAGACCTCTGTGATGATGGGCAGAACCATGGGAGAGCGCTTGATCTGCTTGAAGAGATAATCGCTCAGATCCTGACGGATACGATTCTTGATGGTGTTGCGGTCACGCAGCTTGCGGTCGGCAATGCAGGCCTCCAGCGCGGTGCGTACGACCTTGCGCATACCTTCATTGAGTTCATCGGCTTCCTTGGTATAAACAAAGCCTCTGGACATGATGTCGGGGCCGGAGAGGATGACGCTCATATCCTTGTTGAGAACGGCTTCGGCAATGATGATGCCGTCTTCGCTCAGCAGCTTGCGCTCACGCAGAACGGCTGCACCGACATCGCCAACACCCAGACCATCGACCAGAACACGGCCCGAGGGGACAGTCTGTGTCATGGTGCAATGCTCGCCGTCCAGCTCGACGACGTTGCCGATGGCACCAAGAATGATATGGTCGGGCTCGATGCCGCAGACCTGTGCCAGATTGCCGTGGGCCTGCAGGTGACGAACTTCGCCGTGGACAGGCATAAAGAACTTGGGCTTGGTCAGCGCCAGGATCATCTTGAGCTCTTCCTGGCAGGCATGGCCCGAAACATGAACTTCGGCAATGGCGCTGTAGATGACTTCGGCACCCTTCTTGATCAGCTCGTTGATCATGCCGGAAATCGACTTTTCATTGCCGGGGATGGGGGAAGAGGAGAGGATGATGCGGTCATTGTTGCCGATCTCGATCTGACGGTGACCGGTGAAGGCCATGCGGTGCAGGGCGCTCATGGGCTCACCCTGGCTGCCGGTGGTGATGACCACCTGCTCATCCATGGGATAGTTGTTGATATTGTTGAGTTCGACCAGTGTGCCGTCGGGAATATCCAGATAACCCAGCTCCATGGCGATCTTGACGATGTTTTCCATGCTGCGTCCCGAAACAGCGACCTTGCGGCCATACTTGGCGGCGGCATTGACGATCTGCTGTACACGGTCGACGTTGGAGGCGAAAGTAGCAACAATGATGCGGCGGTCACAGTTCTTGAAGCAGTTGTCAAAGATCTGACCGACACGGCGCTCGCTCATGGAGAAGCCGGGACGCTCGGCGTTGGTCGAGTCGCTCATCAGCAGCAGGACACCTTCACGGCCAAGGGCGCCGAAACGTTCCAGATCGATCATCTCACCGCGGATGGGGGTGGAGTCGATCTTGAAGTCGCCGGTCATAACAACAGTGCCGACCGGGGTGCGGATGGCATAGGCGACAGCGTCGGCAATGGAGTGGTTGATACGGATCAGCTCGATATCAAAGCAGCCCAGCTTGATGTGGTCGCCGGGGCGCTTGACGTTGATCTTGATCTTGCCCAGGTTGCGATGCTCGGAAAGTTTAGCCGAGATCATACCTGCGGTCAGCGCTGTGCAATAGATGGGTGTCTTGATCTCACGCAGGAAGTAGGGGAGGGCACCGATGTGGTCCTCATGGGCATGGGTGATGATGAGGCCGCGGATCTTGTCGCGGTTCTTGATCAGGTAGCTCATATCGGGAATGACCAGGTCTACGCCCAGCAGTTCACCGTCGGGGAAGGTTGTGCCGCAGTCAACAACGAACATATCGTTGCCGTATTCGATGACGGTCATGTTCTTGCCGATTTCGCCCAGACCGCCCAGAGGAATAACACGCAGCTGGGGACCCTTGGGACGACGGTTCTGCACCTTCTGTTCCTTGTTCTGCTTCTTATCCTGGAGCTTCTTTTCGCTGTGACGGACAGTGTTCTTAAAGGTGCGCTGTACTTCGCGGGAAGCCTTCTCAGCCAGCTTGCGTGCCGAGTTGGTGGTCTCGCGGACGCTTTCGCGCAGGGCGGATGCAGCCGATTCGTCGGCACTCTTTTTCTTATGATTCTTGTTGAAGGATCTGCCAAAATGGCGCTTGTTCTGCTTTTTGTTTTCCATAATATCTCCGTTTCTGAAAATGGACAGACCAAGGGTGCGGCAAGGGAAAACTGTGAAATTTGGCGTACAAAAACAAAGCCGGCCGTCCACATCGGCCAACATACGCACGCACCTTGTTCTGTTGTCTTTATTTTTATGTAATATAAAAAGCCGCGGCATAGCCATACTGCTCATGCCTGAGGCTAAAAATCCAAATAATAAATCTACTATAACACAATATTGCCCGGTGTGCAAATATTATGCGGATAAGTTGAGAAAAAAGAGTATATTTTTTTCGCCATAGTCCATACTCAAAACAGTAATACATCCAAAAGGAGGAATGGTATGGAACTGTGCGGAAGTTACGAGGTCGACCTTAAAATCTTTGATCGTCTGCTGGGAAAAGACCCTACCATCAAGCATCGTGACCTGGAAGGGGCCGGCGGCAGCCTGTGCTGCCGCATCTATTTCAGCGACGGCATGGTTTCTTCTCAGTTGATTCGGGATGGCATCATCGTTCCTGTGGTGGAGTGGGATGGAGCCGTACCGACAGAAGGCATCCTCGATTGGATGGCGCTGACCTTGCTGGGTCTGCCCGAAGTACGCCGCACAGCCGATACCGACGAGATGCGGTCGGCCCTCAGCTATGGAGACACCCTTCTTTTTGCCCGTGGACAGAGCGGCTGTCTCATCCTTGGCAGCAAAAACTTTCCCTGCCGTTCGGTCTCCGAACCCGAGACCGAAAAGGTAGAAAAAGGGCCAAAGGAAGGATTTGTCGAGCCGCTGATGCTCAATCTGTCCATGATCAAGCGGCGGATGCGTAATGGGCGATTACGCATCGATACCCTGACGGTGGGAGATCTGTCGGGCACATCGATCTGTCTTCTGTCGCTGGATGGAGTGACCGATCCGGGTCTGCGTGAGAAAATCAAGGGACAGCTGGAAGGGGTGAAGATGGATGGCATCCTCAGCTCCAACTATCTGGCCGAGATCATCCGTCCTCAGCCTTATGCCGTTTTTCGACGTTTGGGCACCACTGCCCGTCCCGATGTGGCAGTATCCAAGCTGCTGGAAGGGCGGGTAGTCATATTGGTGGACGGCAGCCCTCAGGCGCTGACCGCTCCCTTTATCTTCCTTGAATACTTCCAAAGCCCCGAAGATTATTATGTCAGCTGGCATTATGCTGTCTTCTCACGCACCCTGCGGATGGCGGCCTTTCTGCTGTCCATCAGCCTTGCACCCATCTATGTGGCTTTGCTGGGTTTCCACCCGGGAACATTACCCACCAGGATGCTGATGGATCTGGCCGTCATGCAGCAGAGCGCCCCATTCTCCTTTTTTACCGAAGCACTCATTCTGCTGTTGGCTTTTGATCTGCTCAGGGAAGCCGGATTGCGTGCACCGCCCTCCATCGGACAGACCCTGTCGGTGGTCGGGGCGCTGGTGCTTGGGCAGTCGGCAGTGGAAGCCAGCCTGGTATCGCCGGCCATGGTCATTGTTGTTGCCTTGTCGGGCGTTACGGGATTGATTACCACCGAACTCAAAGACCCCATCATCTTTTTGCGTTTGGGGCTGTTGGTGCTGGCCGGAACAGCCGGATTATGGGGGTATATCATGGGGATGGCATTGCTGATCGGACGGCTGAGTACCATCGAAAGCTGGGGTGTTGACTATCTCTCCTCTATGCCGGGGATCTCGCAAGGCAGCCATGAAGACGGTATTTTCCGCAGGCCCTTTGCCCGTATGCAGAAAGGCGGCCGATTCCGCGCAGAAGGTGGAAAAGAATGAAACAACTGACAGCCCTGTGGATTCTTCTTCTGCTCCTTTTCCCCCTATGCGGCTGTCATGGAGAAGAAATGGAACGCTTCTTTATTGTCACCGCCATGGCGGTCGATTGGGAAGATGAAATGTATATTCTCCGATTGGAGGGCAGCGCCGAGCAGGTGGACGAAAACA
>JAFYOK010000286.1 GCA_017560175.1 Clostridia bacterium
ATGGTGGTGAAGAAGGAGATCCACATGGGAGTTGTGGTATCGCCCGCACCGCGCATAACGCCGCCCAGCGACTGGGTGATGGCAAATGCGATATAGCCGGGAGCAACGATGCGCATCATTCTGGTGGCCATAGCGATCAGTTCCTGGGTGTTGGTGAACAGGCCCATCAGGAAGGGTCCGAACAGAACGATGCAGAGAACGATGGCAGAAGCTGTACCGATGATCAGCTTGAGGCCGTCCTTAACACCCTTCTCAACACGGTCGATACGGCCTGCGCCGATGTTCTGGCCGGTGTAGGTGGTCATAGCATTACCGAAGGAGAAGTTGGGCATCATGACGAAGCCGTCGACACGCATGACGATGGTGTTGCAGGCAACGAAGGTGGCACCGAAAGAGTTGGTCAGAGACTGAACGACCAGTGCCGAGCAGGACATAACAGCCTGAGCCAGACCGGAGGGCAGACCGAGGCGAACCAGCTGCATGGCATAGGTCTTGTTGAGCTTGAAGTGGCGCTTTTCCAGGTGCATGACATCACGCATGGAGAGCAGCTTTCTTGCGCTGCACAGCGCAGAGACGATCTGTGCGATGGCGGTAGCGATGGCAACGCCCTGAACAGCCATGCCCAGCTTGGCAACGAAGAACAGGTCGAGGACGATGTTGAGGGCAGCAGCAACGATCAGGTACTTCAGAGCACTGATGGAGTCGCCCAGACCGCGGAGGATACCGGCCAGGATGTTATAGAAGCCCATGCCGGCGATGCTCAGGAAGTAAATCTGCAGATAGGACAGACACATATCAAAGGTCTCGGCAGGGGTATCGACCAGGCGGAGCATGGGTTCGGAAATGATGGTACCGACGATCATCATGAAGATGGAGGCCAGCAGAGTCAGAACCATGCAGGTACCGACCGCGCCCGACAGGTCTTCCTTGCGGCGTGCGCCGAAGTACTGGGCGACCATGATACCGGCACCGGTGGCGATACCGACAAAGAGGACGATCAGCAGGTTGATCAGGGGACCGCAGCCGCCGACGGCAGCCAGCGCCAGGTCACCGACATACTTACCGACGATGACCGAGTCGGCAGTATTGTAGAGCTGCTGGGCGATGTTGCCGATCAGCAGGGGGAGGGCAAAGGAGACGATCTTCTTCCAAGGGGTACCCTCGGTCATATCCTGTGCCGCAAACAGATTGGAGAGTTTGGACATAATACACCTCGTTTGGATTTTTGGGGCGGCGGGGCCGCCTTGAGAACGTATTTCTCAAAAAAGAAAGCGCTGTAAAGGGATCAGCGCACAGTAATCTAAATTATAACACGGTTAATAATCCCGTGCAATAGAGGGAATAGGGCTTTTTGGTTGAAAATTTATAAAGAAAAGGTTAAAATGAAAAGACAATCAAAAGAACATAACGGAGGATATTGATATGAACAGTTTTTCTGCCCTCATTCAGGCGTTGGCCGTGGTCATTCTCTATATTTCCATCGGTATTCTGCTCAATAAGCTGGGCATGATCACTGCCAAAAACCGCAGCGGTTTTACCGATTTCTGCCTCAAGGTCACATTGCCCTGCATGGTATTCAAGTCGTTTCTGGGCGACATGACCGGCGAGATGCTCAAAGCCGGTGCATCGGTTCTGTTGTTGTCGGCCGGTGTACATATTTTCGCATGGCTGGTGGGCGGTCTGCTCTATAAGCCCTTTGCCGATAATAAGAAGAGCATCATGAAGTTCGCTCTGCTGGTCGGCAACATCGGCTTTGTCGGTCTGCCTCTGGTCACCACCGCTTTCGGCGAGATGGGCAGCTTTTATGGCTCCTTCTACCTGATCTCC